>NZ_JAUBSB010000030.1:0-74130 GCF_036702135.1 Microcoleus sp. LAD1_D3
GTTAAAGGGAAAAACTTTTTGACTCCAACTTTTCACAACTGATAAAAAATTCCACACACATCTGCGGAATGTGGGTTTAACCGCGAAAGTTTGAAGGGCGGGAGTGTTTAATTGTTTGCTATGTTGCCCTTGAATAGTACCCGATCGCAATTAAAGCTGAAATGAGGAGCGATCGCACAAACCGGGTTTTGTAAAAAAAATGGGGTCTTTACAGGTGACATTAATGGCGAGGATTGGTGGCGTTCTGCTGCCAATAGCACCTGCAATTGACACAAGCCTCGACGAGGGATCGTTGACGGTGGTAAAATTTGTGTTGGGAAAAAACTTGACATCAGCGGGTCATTGAAAGTAAAAATAAATAAAAGCAATAAAAACAATGAGGCTTTATCTTTGATTCGCGATCGGCAATCGGCAAGTAGGGCATTGAGAAGTTGCTATCCCCTAAAACAATTTCTGCTAAAATACATCCGGTAATATACGGAGTATCTAGGATTTTTTCGCAATCTAAAATATAAAATTAAAAATCTAAAATGGCAACAGCTATTCTTGAGCTGGAAATCTCCAAACTCCCGCCAGAAATTACGGTTGAGGAGCGTTACAGCAAAGCCTTAGTTTTAATTCGACTGCACGGAAAACCGATCGGCCAAGCTCTATTGTCGCTCGTCGGAGGTCGCGCCGACGGCTCCCAATTGCGGGAAACACTGATGAACGCTGCAGGGGACAACCTTTGGAAAAATTGGCTCTACGATACCCTCGCATGGGATGAGCGGGGGCCGGTGGAGGCATTGCCGATCGCCACTGTAGCGGTTTGCACGCGCGATCGCCCGGAAGATTTGCGGCGCTGTCTAGACGCGCTGATGCAGCTCCCAGACGAGGGTCAGGAATACTTAGTAATTGACAATTGTCCCAGCACGGACGCTACCAAGGAACTGCTCAAAAATTACCCGCAAGTCCGCTATGTGCGCGAAGACGTACCAGGCTCCAGCGCTGCCCGTAACCGAGCTTTACGCGAAGCTAAACATGAATTCGTAGCCTTTACAGATGACGATGCGGCTCCCGATCCGAACTGGCTGCGATCGCTCTTGTGGAATTTTAGCGATCCGCGAGTTATGTGCGTCACGGGGCTGGTGATGCCCTTGGAACTGGAAACCGAAGCGCAAGAATGGTTTGAGTGGTACAGCCCGCACGGGCGGGGATTTGAGCGCCGAGTTTTTGATGGGGCGCAGTGCAATCCTCTGATTGTGCATCTTGTGGGAGTTTCGGCCAGTATGGCTGTGCGGAAAAGTTCGATCGACTACATTGGCCTGTTTGACGAAGCTTTGGGGGCGGGAACACCCACGGTAGGTGGCGAAGACTGTGAACTCTTTGCCCGCATTTTGCGCGCGGGCTACTGCATTGTCTACGAGCCGAGAGCATTGAGCTGGCACCGCCATCGGCGCACTTGGGAAGAATTGCGAAAAACGCTCCAAGGCTACGGCATCGGAGTCTATGCTTTCTGGACGCGGCTGTTTGTAATCAACAGAGAATTCAGTGTGCCTCTATTAGCTTGGGGATGGCTGCGGTATAAGCAAATTCCTGAATTAATTGCTTCTTTGCGAAAGCAACCGGATGCGGTTCCGAGGGATTTGCTGTGGGCTCAATTCCGAGGCTGCATTAGCGGACCGATGGCTTATTTTGCTTCTCGGAAGTTGTTACAAAAAATTAAGGGGAGCAATGAATAGGGATTTTTAGATTATTTTTAACGGCAGATGAAGGGAGATGAAATGCAGATGAAGTTAATTGTTGTAATGTAAATATGGAAAATCTAACAGTTAGCATAATTATTCCTAGCCACAACCGAAGTTCTTCGCTGCGACGGGCTTTGGATGCTTTGCACTTGCAGACTTATCCGATCGACCTGATGGAAGTTATGGTAGTGGCAGATAGCTGCATTGACGATACTTTGGCAATGCTACAAGACTACAAAGCTCCGTTTAAACTGCAGGCGATCGAGGTAAATTGCCGGAGTGCTTCGATCGCCCGCAATACGGGAGCGGCTTCGGCTACCGGGAAATTGCTGCTGTTTCTCGACGACGATATCGAAGCGCTGCCACCTTTGGTGGAAAGCCATGCGCGGGTTCACCGAGAGCGTCCGGGAGCGGCTGTCATGGGCCCCTATCCACCTAAGTTGCACGGAGGAACTAGGTTTTTTGACGTGGAAGTGCGCTCGTGGTGGGAAGAGAAGTTTTATCAGATGAGCCAACCGGGTCACCGATTTACTTATCAAGATTTGCTCAGCGGCAACCTTTCTTTGGATGCAGAACTGTTTGGTCGTCTCGATGGGTTTGATTCGGCTTTTGGGAACTGCGGCGGAGAAGATTACGAGTTTGGGGTGCGTTTGCTGAAAGCTGCTGTACCTTTTGCTGTAGCGGGGGATGCTGTGGGCTATCATTACGAACACGAAACTAATAATCTCGATCGCTCTTTCCGCCGATGTCGTCAGGAAGGGCGATCGGATGTTTTGATCGGCCGCCGACACCCGGAACTTAGACCGATCATGCAGGTAGCAGCCTACGAAACTGCTTACTCGCTGGTAGATAAAATTGTGGTGGCGGTCACGTTTTTCTGGCCGGCTGCTGTGGATTGGCTGGCCCGGGGACTGAGGAAATCTCTTGATTTACTCGAAAGCTTGGGGATGCGGGGAACTTGGCGGTGGTTGCGGTCAAAATTGCGCGGTTATTGGTATTTGCGGGGTGTCATTGATGAGTTGAAAAGTCGCTCTGCTATTTCTAGTTTTATGCAAGGAGGCCCGGCCCGTGCTGATTTGGGCGGATATGAAATTAACATTGATTTGCAGCAAGGTTGGGAAGTGGCAGAAAGTCTGCTGGATGCGGAACGACCGGCTGGGGTTTACCTGTATTATGACCAACTAACAGTCGGCCATATTTTTCCGCAAGCGGGCGCGGAACCGCTGCGGGGCGCTCACTTGCGATCGATTCTGGCGCTTCACTTTGCTCAACCCCTGGCTGGGGCGATCGCGGTTAACGGTTTGCCCCGCACTGCTGAAACGCTTGAAGAAAAACCTTTAGTTGCTTTGGAAACTTACGAGTTAGCAATTAAGAGCTAAGTAAATAGGTACAAATAAAGATTACATGATTCGGGCAGGTGAGTGCCTTCATCTTCTCGCTTATATCTGGTTATGCTTAGCTAAACTAGCCCCTAGAAGATTTTTTTTCGTTCATATCTACTGAATTCGGGGAAGTTAAACCAAAAACTCAAACCTCAAAAGTTGGGAAATTGGAAAGTTGCAACCCCAAAGTTAAAAGTCCCAAGTCAAAACTTTTCTATCTAGTGCCCGCTGCAAAATTTTCAGGAGCAAGTTATGGCAATAAAAGTGATGGAGATTGAGTTTACCGAACAGATTAATCCGATTAGGCAACTCGAACAATACGAAGGAGTTCGCATTTTAGTTCGCTACCGGGGACGGCTTCTGGGCTGGGCTTCTGTTAGTAACAATCCCTGGGAACAAACAATTTCCGCTGAGCGAGTGCGACAAACAATTGTGGATCAGTTAGGAAAAGAGTTGGTGCGATCGACTTTAGGAGAGCAGTTCGGCGCTGTTTCTGAAGCAGTGGCGGATCGCCACCTGCCGTCAATTAGCGTTGTCATCTGCACGCGCGATCGCACAGATTTGCTCAAAGGCGCTCTGGAAGCTCTGCTCGCCCTCGACTATCCGCACCGCGAAATTATCGTTATAGACAACGCTCCTGCAACCACCAGCACCGCTGAATTCGTCGCGGATGCGCCGGTACGCTATGTCAAGGAAGAACGGCCAGGATTGGACTGGGCGCGCAATCGCGGGATCGCTGAAGCGCGGCATGAGATTATTGCTTTTACTGACGACGACGTGCGGCCAGAGCGGGGTTGGCTGCGGGGTATTGCTGCGGCGTTTGCTGACCCAGAAATTATGGCCGTGAGCGGTTTAGTCGCGCCGGCGGAACTAGAAACAGAGGCTCAAATTCAATTTGAACTCCGCTACGGGGGAATGCTGCAATACCTCGACAGTTTTAAATTTGATGGTAGCAAGCTCTCGACGTGGGAGTTGCTGTGGGCGAGCAAATACGGCGTGGGGGCGAATATGGCTTTCCGGCGACGAGTTTTTGCGGAAGTTGGGAATTTTGACGTTGCTCTTGATGTGGGTACGGCGACTTGCGGTGGTGGGGATATTGAGATGTTTCATCGGATTTTGGCGAAGGGATACTCGACTTTTTATGAGCCGAGTGCTTTTGTGTGGCATCGGCACAGACGCAGCGCCGAGGCTTTGAGCCGGCAGTTACAGGACAACGGGCGCAGCTTTGGGGCTTTTTTACTGACGTGCTATCGCAACCGCACTGTGCCGCGCTGGGAAATTTGGAAATTTGCTATGTTTCAGTGGCTTGGTTGGTGGCTGGTGCGCCGCTTGGGGGTTCCGGGTTTGCTGCCGCGCAAGTTGGTAGTCAGCGAGTTATTAGGAGCTCTCGACAGTCCTTTTGCTTACAGAAAAGCGCAGGTGCAGGCGCAGCATTTAGCTGAGATTGAGCCGGAAGAGCAGCTACAGTCGGAACCGCAGGAAGTTGCCGGAGGTGTGCGATGAGAAGTGTTCCCAGGCTGGGTTACAGGCGCAAAATCGCTCATTTCTTCGATTTGCTGCGGGTGTTGGTCGATCGCGATATAAAATTACTTTACAAGCGATCAACTTTGGGGATTGCTTGGACTTTAATCAATCCGCTGTTGCAGTTAGCTGTATTTTCATTTGTATTTCGTTCTGTTGTACCGATTAACGTTCCGAAATTTTCTTCCTTTGCTTTCAGCGGTTTGTTAATCTGGAGTTGGTCTCAAACCGCATTATTTCAAGCAACGGGATTAATTACCAACAATAAAGCGCTAATCAGACAGCCTAATTTTCCCACGGCAATTTTGCCGGTAGTCACGACTATGACGGGGCTAATTCACTTTCTGTTAGCTTTGCCGGTGTTAATTATCTTTCTGGCAATTGATGGCGTTCAGCCGAGTGCAGTGCTGTTTGTGTTGCCGCTGCTGATGGCTATTCAGTTTATTTTGACTGTCAGTTTGGCTTATCCCCTCGCCGCTTTGAATGTCACTTTTCGCGATACTCAGCACACTTTGGGCGTAGTTTTGCAGATGCTGTTTTACCTGACTCCGATTTTCTACGACCTCAACAGCGTACCGAAACAATTTCAGCCTCTTTATCAGTTGAATCCTATGGTGCCACTGCTGGGAGCTTACCGCGCCATACTGCTCAAAGGTACGCAGCCGGATTGGCTGGCGCTGTTAATTCTTAGCTTGGTTGTGGCTGCTCTTTTGCCGATCGGACTGGGAATTTTTAGACGGCAAAGCAATACTTTTGTGGAGGAACTGTAAATGCGTCAAGCTATTGTTGTCAAGGGTTTGGGGAAACGTTTCAACCGCTACTCTGCCGATCGACCTTATACGATTATGCAGGCCGCTTTGGCGGGTTTTCGGCAGATGAAACCGCAGGCGCGTTTTTGGGCACTGCGGGATATCAATTTCACTGTTTCTCCCGGGGAGATGCTGGGAATTCTCGGCAAGAATGGCGCGGGAAAATCGACGCTGCTGCAACTTGTTGGCGGTATCGGCCAGGCTCAAGAAGGAACTATTGAAGTTAATGGCAGAATTGGCGGTTTGTTGGATTTGGGTGCGGGTTTTCACTCGGATTTAACCGGCCGAGAAAATGTGTTTGTGGGTGCGGTGGTGGCCGGTTTGACTCGTCGGGAAGCGGCGCGCCGATTTGATGATATTGTGGAATTTGCGGAATTGCAACAGTTTATTGATAGCCCGATGCGGACTTACAGTACAGGGATGCAAATGCGGCTGGCTTTTTCGGTGGCGGTACACACCGATCCAGAAGTGCTGTTAGTTGATGAACATTTGTCGGTTGGTGATGTGGCTTTTCAAAATAAATGTTTGAACAGAATCACGGAGTTTAAGAATCAAGGCTGTGCGATTGTTTTGATTTCTCACAACGCGGCGCAAATTCATAAACTGTGCGATCGGGCTTTGTGGCTGAAATCAGGTGAAATCGTGGCTTATGGGGAACCGGAAGTGGTAGTCGGTCAGTATTTGTCGGAAATGCGCCCAGCAACCGAAAAACGCACTCCCATGCGTCCTCCTGAAGTGACGAGTACGGGTTCGCAACTGCGAATCAATGACAATCGCTTCGGTTCTTTGGAAGTAGAAATTACGGATGTCAAAGTGTTGCCGGATGATGAGATAAACAGTGGCGATCCTATTACTGTGGAAATTCATTATTCTGTACCGAAGCCAATTTCGGCGGCTATTTTTGGCGTGACAATTAGCCGGGAAGACGGTCAAAGTTGTTTTGAGACTAATACGAATCAAATGGGCAGATTGCTGCCGCTGGCGGAAGGTAAAGGCACAATCCGCCTGCACGTAGACAGGCTGGATTTAGGCAACGGTCAGTATTACGTGAATGCTGGGGTTTACGAGAAGAGTTTGGCTTACGCCTATGATTATCATTGGCACACTTATCCGCTGTATGTGCGATCGACTGTAAACCAAAAAACGATTCTTTGTCCGCCCTACCGCTGGGAATTTGATGACAAAATGCAGGTTGGGGATTTACCAGAACCAATCGAAAAAGTTCACGCCTTGAATAAGGATAATCCCGCCTATGCCAAGATTTTGACTCAGTTGACAAATAAGCAGGAACCAGACTTTTTAATTATTGGCGCTCAACAGTGCGGCACGGAACCTCTATCCGGCTATCTCGCAAATCACTTGCAAATTATCAAAGAAGGTTCCCGCGAAATTCACTTTTTTGATTTGAATTTTGAGCGGGGCGTTGATTGGTACAGCAAGCATTTGACGCGCAGTGTGGCGGATGAGAAGGTGTTGCTGTGGGAAATGACTCCTTACTATATTTATCATCCGTTGGTGGCAGAGCGGGTTTACAAGTGTTTCCCGGATGTTAAGCTGATTGTAATGCTGCGAAACCCGGTAAAACGAGCTTGGCTGAACTATCATTTAGAAGTGGCGATCGGCTGCGAAAAGCTGGATTTTGAAAAGGCGATCGCTTCCGAGCCCGATCGCCTAAAAGGTGAAATTGAAAAGCTCAAAGCTGATCCAAGTTATTACAGCTTCAACCACCAACATTATTCTTATTTGTCGCGAGGAATTTATGTTGAACAAATCAGGAATTGGCTCGATTATTTTCCGAGGGAACAGTTGCTAATTCTCAAAAGCGAAGATTTTGAGGCAAATACGGACAAAGTTTTTTCCGACGTGTTAGATTTCTTGGATATTAGTGCGATCGCAAGTAAACAATATGAGATTAATACGATCGAGGAGTACAGCAAAATACCAGCAGCAATCGAACAACAACTGACAGATTATTTCAAGCCTTACAATCAGGAACTTTCTGATTTGTTAAAACAG
The DNA here is from genome assembly GCF_036702135.1 of Microcoleus sp. LAD1_D3. NCBI lineage: Bacteria > Bacillati > Cyanobacteriota > Cyanophyceae > Oscillatoriales > Microcoleaceae > Microcoleus > Microcoleus sp. LAD1_D3. Next base: position 7,456 of record NZ_JAUBSB010000030.1, read on the forward strand.
GATTTTACTTGGAGTTAGAAAAATAGTTTTTAACCGCAGAGAGGGCACAGAGGAACATAAATCCTACCTCTTTATTCTCTCCCTCTGTGCCCTCTGCGCTCTCTGCGGTTCATAAAAAAAATCTCATTCACAACAACTTATAAAGTATAAAAATGAAACGAATATTTCTAGTGGGAGCTCCTCGCAGCGGCACAACAATTCTTCAAAGCTTATTAGCCGCTCATCCCGAAGTTATTTCTTTTCCAGAATCTAAGTTTTTTCACTATTTGCTGTACGATCAGTTTGCTGGAAAGTTGCCAGGTAGAATGGAAGCTTTTTTTAAGGATGAGATTAAACGTCCTGAACTTTTGAAAGATTTTGATGACAGCCAAAGTGTGGAAGCTAAAGCTAGTTGGTTTGTGAGAGTTTTGGATGGTTTGGCTGCTGAACAAAAAAACAGCGTTTGGTTGGAAAAAACGCCGGAACACATATATTTTATTGATGACATAGAGCGCTTTTTGCCGGATGCGAAATTTATACATATTTTGCGAAATGGTATGGATACAATAGCTTCTATGTATGAGGCTACTAAGAGTTTTAACGAATTGTGGGGCGCTGGTTGGGATTTAAACCACTGTATCTATCGCTGGGAACACGCGATGTTAACTAGCCACAAATATATTAATAAATCCAATCATATATTAGTTAAATATGAGGAGCTTTTAGATAACAAAACACAAATTCTAGGAAAAATCTGTCATTTTATGGGCATTGAATATGACGGCACAATGCTCGTTAATTATCAAGAAAAAGCCGCGAATCTCAGTTTAAATCTACCTTGGCACAAAGGAATTGAGAGAGATGTCAAAAGTAGTAACGTTCACAAATATCATAAAATTTTCACTCGAAATGAAATCAGATATATTTTAGATAAAGTTAAGCGAGTCAACGGTGAAATGGCCTGGAAAGTTACGGTGGAAGTGACCGAACCAATTTCGGATATTTACGCTGGGCAAATATGCGATCGCCTGTGCTGTACGATCAAACTAGAAGGAATTCAACTCGGTATTATTGAATTGCCGATTTGCGATGGCATGGTTGCGGCTTCGGTGTTGGCGGATGCGGTTGCAGCCCAGTTTGCTTGGCCAATTATCGATCGCTTCTTTCAACGCAAGCGTTGCGAAAAGGGCAATAAATTGTGGGAAACTTTGCTGGAACCATTCCACCCTAAACATGACTGGACGCTATTTCTGCAAGAATTATGGGGGCGTCCGCATTGGCATTTGGAGGATTTCTACAAGCCTGAAATAGCTGAGAAAGTCTCAACAATTACCCTCGAAAAAGATGTGATGGTCTTAGAAATTAGCGAGGAATTTGCTAATATAAAAGTTGAGCTTTCTGAAATTGACGTGCTGGTGAAAGTAGGCGGCGTTGCTGTCGGTATTGTCACTGTTGCGGTGGAAAATAAGTTTGTTTCGGCTCAAAAATTGCGATCGACAATTACTCGAAATATGGGTTTTGAGTTGTGCGTCGCCGCCGTGCGAGAAGCTTTGATGGGAAAACCACTCAACGGCAAGCAATGGCTACGATCGCGCTTAGCCTCTTGTGCTCAACAAAGGTCTAATTTGCCCGACTGGTTGAATGCACCGGGTGCTGGGGGCATTTATCCCCAAAATGCGGTGATGTTCGGCAGGCGATCGGGTGCGATCGGGACGAGTGTCAGCCGTCGCGCCGCACTCCCGGCGGCGGCGCTGCAGGAAATCGAGTCAGCCGCGGCAATCGCTGGGGAACCGACAATGCAAATTCCCCAAGAAAACGAGTTTCCCAAGCAAGTATTTTACGCACCGGAAATCATTGGCTCAAAATCTTCTTATCGGGAAGTTTCTCACTCGGTGAAACCTCAAGTTTTTGACAATCATAGCTTTACACAAAAACTCCCGATTCTCTCGTACCGCCGCATTTCTCCTGACGGTTTAGACGCAGTTACTCCCCAGATTTTTGAACAACAGTTACACAATCTCAAAAATCTGGGTTATTACAGTGCGAGTTGGGAAAATTGGCGAAGCGCAAAACTGGCTAAAACTCCTTTACCCGGTAAAGCTATATTGATGACTTTTGACGGCGGCTATCTGGACTTTTTCCAATATGCTTTGCCTCTGCTAAAACGCTTTGATTTTACAGCCACTGTTTTTCTGGTAGCGGAGTCAATAGGAAAGACCAATAGTTGGGAAAAAGCCGAATTTGAAGAAGTACCGTTAATGGGATGGCAGGAAATTTTGCAACTGCGGGATGCAGGAATTGAATTCGGTTCTATGTCTGCTACTCATCAACCTTTGACTGCATTGTCGCCCACAGAAATTGTGCGGGAGGCGGCCAAATCCCGTGCCATATTGGAACGGGGATTAGAGAAATCTGTTAAATGTTTTGCCTATCCTTACGGTGATGTCGATCCAATTGTAGCGCATTTAATTGGCGCGAGTGGATATACTTTTGGTGTATCATATACATTGAATTTTAGCAGTTTTGAAGATTCTTTGTTGTTGCTGCCACGCATTCAAGTCACCGCAGAAAATGCCTTAAAATTAGCTTAGTATGGTGCGTCTATCAGCGAGATTTTTCCCTCAACTAACAATCTCTCAAGGGACGCACCTTACAAGTGAAATTTCTTAATCAATTCCTTAATTTTTCTCTGCAAATAACCGCCTAAGCCTAGGATTCTCGCGCAGTGACCGCCTGCTGGGCCGGCTCCTACTATTACTATGTCAAAACTTTTTAAAGTCATCTTGCTTTTAACTCGCTCCCAATGTCAAAACACCCGCAGGCATATCAACTACTAACCGCCGAGTTTTCAGCCACTGGCGACCGATTAAAATTTCCGGTACTCCGTCACCCACATGAACGGGAATGTCAAATTCTAGATACTCAATACGCACTTTTCCTACATAAAGATCGAAATTAAATTCTCCCTTAGCTGTTCGCATTTTTTCTTGTTTGACATATGTCCAATCAAGTCCCTCTAAATCCTGACTGTCCATTGCTAACGAGCCAGAAAAACCTGTATCAAGCAGAGCATCAACAGGTAATTCTAAGCCGTTATCAGCAATCAGTTCAATTTCAAAAAATAGCTCGTCCTCATCACCAAATCTTCCTTGAATCATATTGTGCCACAAACTCCGGTTTCATTGATCCGAAAAACGTGCAATTTAGCTTTCGGGTATTTCTCATGGGCTAGGTTTGCAACTAGCATATCATCCTTGTCGATAAAATATTCCCCGCTGTCGGGTTCAACCGCCATGTACCAGTTGTAGTGGGTTTTAATCAATTCTGGTTTTAGGCGATCGAAAATAGGTTTGCAGCGCTGATAAAATGCTTCTCTTTCAGCACGCCACTGGGCTTTTTTCTCTTCTGACCACTGGATTTCGGGGAATAATCTTCCCCGCCGTACTATGCGATTTGGTTTCACGTTAGTCATTGTTTTTTCTCCCTTATCCTCAAATCTTCCTTCAATCATGTTGCTCTTTCACTGTCATAGATCGGATATCGAAGAGTAAGGTGCGCTAGGCGCACCCTACAATTTTAGCTATTTACACGCTAACAGGAGACTGTTTGCGGCTGAATGTTGCTAAGATGCGATCGCACATTTGCGACGGATTTAATCCCAAACTGGCAAATGATTGTTCAGGCGTTGCATGATCTACCAATGTATCGGGTACACCCAACCGCATCACTGGAACCACAACATTATTGTCCAACAAAGCTTCGGCTACTGCTGAACCGAAACCTCCCATCAAACAGCCTTCTTCCATTGTGACAACTTTGCCGATTCGCTGTGCTAAAGGCAAGATTAATTCGGTATCCAAAGGCTTGACAAAACGCGCATTGATCACAGTTGCTTCAATGCCGTGTTCGCTCAGAATCTCGGCGGTTTGCATTGCCGGATAAACCATTGAACCGTAACCCAATATCAACAAATCGTCGCCGTTGCGGAGAATTTCGGCTTTGCCGATCGGCAATTCTTCCCAACCTTCTTCCATCAAAGGCACACCGTAACCGTTGCCGCGCGGGTAACGCATCGTGATCGGGCCGCTTGTGTGGTTGATTCCCGTGACTATCATCCGCTGCAATTCTGCCTCATCTTTTGGTGCCATAACTACCATATTTGGCAGGCATCGCAAGAAGGAAATGTCGTACATTCCTTGGTGAGTTGGCCCGTCAGCCCCGACAATGCCCGCGCGATCCAAACAGAAGAAAACTGGCAAATTTTGGATGCAGACATCGTGAATTATTTGGTCATATCCCCGCTGCACAAATGTCGAGTAAATTGCCACAACCGGGCGCATTCCTTCGCAGGCTAAACCAGCGGATAAAGTCACGGCGTGCTGTTCGGCAATCCCGACATCAATGTACTGTTTCGGCAGTTTTTCATGAAGTTTATCCAGACCTGTTCCGGTTGCCATAGCAGCGGTAATGCCGACAATTTTGGGATTATCTTCTGCTAGCTTGACCAGGGCGTGGGCAAAGACTTTCGAGTAAGCTGGAGGCTTGGGTTTAGTGGAGGGAATGCCTTTGCCCGTGGCTAAGTTAAAGGGATTTTGGGCGTGATATCCTACTTGGTCTTTTTCGGCGATCGCATATCCTTTGCCCTTCACCGTCACAACGTGAACTAGCACCGGCCCTTGAATGGTATGAGCTTGTTTGAAAGTGGTAATTAACTCTTCCAAATTGTGTCCATCTACCGGGCCCATGTAAGTAAAGCCCAATTCTTCAATTACTGCTCCAACTTTCGAGACTGCCAAGCGTTTCATCCCTTCTTTGAGGCGTTCCATTTCTGGAGTAAAAGTTTCGCCGACAAAGGGAATGTGTTTGAATTGTTCCTCTAAGTTATCTTTGAGAAACTGCACTGGTGGCGACAATCGCATCTTGTTCAAATAGCGGGTAATTGCGCCGACGTTGGGCGAGATTGACATCTCGTTGTCGTTGAGGACAACTAACAAATTGGTTTTCGGCATATGGCCCGCGTGGTTGATGGCTTCGAGTGCCATGCCGCCAGTCAATGCGCCGTCGCCGATGACTGCTACAGTTTTAAAGTTTTCCCCCTTGAGGTCGCGCGCCATTGCCATTCCTAGTGCTGCGGAAATGCTTGTGGAAGCGTGACCTGCACCGAAGTGGTCGAATTTGCTCTCGCAGCGCTTGAGATAGCCTGCAACGCCGTCTTTTTGGCGGAGGGTGTGGAATTGGTTGTAGCGGCCGGTTATCAATTTGTGAGGATAAGCTTGGTGGCCGACATCCCAAGTAACTTTGTCGCGATCGAGGTCGAGTGTTTGGTAGAGTGCTAAGGTCAGTTCGACTACACCCAATCCTGGGCCGAGGTGGCCGCCGCTAGCGGCTACAGTTTCTAAATGCTTTTCTCGAATTTGTCGGGCAATTTGTTCGAGTTGATGAATCGAGAGGCCGTGTAATTGGTTTGGGTGAGTCAGTTCGCTGAGATGCATATTTTAAAATCTTGCTCCTGTGAATCAGGACGAATCCTTAACAGATATAGGTTGTGCCTGCGAGGTTGGGTACGCGCAAACGTTAGAATAGTTTAACGGTTATTTGAGAAAAACTGTTAGGCGTAAGATTTTTGTTATTTTTGGTCTGGTAATTATAGTTAATAAATTGTGCGCCGTCAATATAAAAAAAGCTTATGTTGTTAGTTCCTAATCGCTAATTGTTAGCTGCATGGAGATTCTTAAGCATTTTTAACTACTTTTTGTAGTGATGGCTGACTTTTTAGCCATCTTGTTTCTGCAAGCGGACTATGATACAAAATTATTAACTGTGATGGGAGCATCTCATATTTGTAAAAACACTTCTTCTGGCTCCTTCCTTCTGCCTCAAAACTTTAATTTATAGCTGGGCTGCAAAAGTGAGATGCTCCCAACAGTGATTTATATAAAATAACTTATGTCAAGTCATTGGTAACAACTTAGAAATGAGTAGATTTTGTCAATCCCTATAACTGGATAAAAAATTCACTAATAATGATAACAAAAAAGGGGAAAGGTTGGACGAGCCCAACTAAGGCGATTATCATTATCAATAAATTGTCAAATAGTTTTCACACGCCTGCGAGAAAATTATGTAATACCAAATCCGGGTTAATTACCTCTAATTTATGACGACTTAATTCAATAGACCTCTTGCAAAAATAATTAGGACGGGCTCTCCAGCCCATCAATTGAGGAAAAGGATTTTTGCAAGAGGTCTAATCTCCCTTACTCCGGTGATGGCAAAGGAGTTTCCGCTTCTTCGGGCGGCGCAATTTCTGCAGGAGTCGATTCGGGCGACGGCGAGAGACTCTCGCTATCGGGCGGCGGAATTTCCGCAGGAGTCGATTCGGGCGACGGCGAGAGACTCTCGCTATCGGGCGGCGGAATTTCCGAAGGACTCGGAGCGGGAATTTCCGGCGGTGGCGGAAGTTGTTCGGGATCTGGCTGGCGGCTTTGGAGGCTTTGCACCCACAAACCTAAACCACCGCCGGCTAATATCAGCCCCAACACCCCCAGTAGGGGCAGCGGAAGCTTGGACTGCCGTTTTTGAACGGGTTCCGGGGCGGGGGAAGTTTCGGGGTACAACAACTGTTTGGACGATTCTGAAAGCTGAGATTCTGGAATCCTCCCGGACTTCTGGAGGGATGCCGCGAGGGAAGGTGGCAGCGACACCGAGGCTGACACTGGCGCTGACGCCACCGCCGGATCAAACAGTACCAATCTCTCCGGCGACATCCGACAGTGAGTCGCCACCACCGAGGTGTTGTCATAACCGTTTTTCTCGTTGGCGAGACGAATCCAAGACTGAACTGCGGCTTCCAAAGACATTTTGCCCTCAAGCACCTCTGGGCCGTAATTCTCCCAAGATTGCTCTACCCAGTCGTTGTCGCTCAAACCGTCGGAACACAGCAGCAGTAAGCCTTCCTCTTCGACAATAAATCGCTGAATCGTCGGGCGCAGGAAATCGCCGTCCCGCGTGCCCAAAGCTTGAGTCAGGGCTCCTGCATCGGATCGCAGTTGAGTTTCCCAGTATAAACAGTGTCCTAGCTGGACTTCCCTTGACGCTACGTCGTCGTCCACAGTCAGCCGCTGACAGTAATTTTTGCCAATCCAATAAGCGCGGCTGTCTCCAACATTGACTAAATAAAGTTCGTGACTGTTATTTGAGGGCAAATCCTCGGAAATTTTCACTTTTTGAGGCAACTGGAGGGCCATCACCAAAGTCGTCCCCATCCGCTGGCGCAACTCTTTTCCCTGCTCATTATTTTGAGCAGAAATCACATTATTCACAACTCTGACTATTTCTTCGAGTTGCTTGATGACCATTGTTGGCGTCATCAACTCTTCTTGTTGAGCGATTTCTGCGAGCAAATTTTGGATTAAAGCTTTCAGGGACTGCACGGCTAATTGACTGGCAACTTCTCCTCCTTCGTGACCTCCAACCCCGTCGCAAACCATTGTCAAGTAAGGAATTAGTTTCTCACCCCCAGAAGTTTTGCTAGATTGAAAATCAGCAGCAGTCGGATAGCAACTGTCTTCATTTTGGGAGCGCTGCGGCCCGGTATCTGTCATGCCGACTACTTCTAAGTGCAGAGGCAATTGAGCGGCTTGTTCTAATAGTAAATCGTTGAGTTCCAGGGCGATCGCGTCGAAATTCATGCTGCTGCGGCGCATAAACTGACAAATCTCTCCGAGTCTCGACTGCACTTCGGGTTGCGCGGATTCCACCAAACCTGACCACACATCTCCCAAATCCCGCAGCGTCGGTACAAAATTGCCCCGGTGCAGTTCCAGCAGGCGTACCCGCCAACCTTCCACCCGCAAATTTTCCGGTACCAGCAAACTCGAAGCGACTCCTTGTTCCGACAGCGGCCCCCACAGTTGGAGCATTTGCCACAGCCAGTAAACTTGGCGCGGGGCGCTTGTCCCAGACCAAGATTCTAAAATAGAAGGATACGGGCGACCGAAATTATTGATGGGCACATTTTCCAACAACAGCACCTCTGCCGCTTCCGGTGCTTCCCCTAGGGAACAAAAACCGTATACTTCAGGCGTATGCAGCCGTTGGGGATACAAATGCAGGTAAGGCATAATCGTATCCGGCAGTTGTTCCGGGACGCTGGGAGGCAAAGCTGGACGGCTGTCGAGCCAGATTTGGGGTGCAATGACAAAGTATCGATCGGCTATTACCTTACCCGTCGGCACTTCCTCGGCTGCTTGTCCCACCACCCACACATAGCGATAAATTAAATCCGTTTCGCACGCTGCACAGTGCTGGCGGCCAAAGGTATTGCGTGGATCGGGACAGCTAAGATTCGGGCAATAAATGGGTTCGGAGAAACTGCTGATCATATCGAAATAGTTTGTGTAAAAACATTCTGAAGATATAGGATTCGCAAGCCCAAATTTATGAGCTTGAGAATAAACTGATTTTAGCCCCTACCAATTTCTTAACTGCCTTTGGGCCCCTAGAAATTGTAGTTTCTGCCAGTCTGCACCGGCTTAAATTGTAATTTAAGTTACTAAACTCTGACTTGGAGTACGGTAGAAGCCTCAACCTGATACCGTGGCGCGAAAAATCGCTCTGAGGGCCAGCAAGTCGCAAATCCTTGCAGAGTCAGTTGTTTGCATTTCTTAAATCTTAAATTTCCAATCTAAGATCTAAATAGTATCACCTATTCTTTTTATGATCTGGACTCCGACGCTCCTTTGGCTGCTAGCTGGGTCTTTGCTGTGTTTGGCAGAGCTATTTCTCCCGACTGCTTTTGTCGCTTTTATGATGGGACTGAGCGCCTTCGCCGTAGCTGGATGCTCTCTAGTTCTACCTTACGTTAATTTACAAATATTCCTGTGGATGGTATTTTCGACTGTTTTTGTGCTGCTGTCTCGGCGGTTGATACCTAAAGGCAACGCCAGGGCGATCGCAGATTCTCAGGAAGCAAAAACTTTAACAGAAATTCCCCCCGGAGAAGCCGGCCGAGTGATTTATGAGGGGAATTCTTGGCAAGCTCGCTGCGAAGACACGAAGACCACTATCCCCCCCAACCAAAACGTAATTGTCGTCGGGCGGAAAGGCACTACTCTGATAGTTTTGCCCGAAAATCTCTTGCATTCTTAAACAAAATGCGTAATTAATCACAGGCAATTAGTAGTTAGTCATCAGTCATTAGTCAACATTTAACACTCAACAGTCAACATTTATAGGAGGCGACCATGGAACAATACTTTTTACTCGTATTTTTGGCTTTAGGCGGCTCTGCCCTGGCAGGTTCCGTCAAGATTATCAATCAGGGCAATCAAGCGTTGGTGGAAACTTTAGGTAAATACAGCGGCAAGAAACTGGAACCCGGTTTGAATTTTGTCACGCCGTTTCTCGATCGCGTCGTGTACGAGCAAACAATTCGGGAAAAAGTCTTAGATATTCCTCCGCAAGCTTGTATCACGCGGGATAACGTTTCCTTCACCGTTGATGCTGTGGTTTACTGGCGGATTGTGGACTTGGAAAAAGCCTGTTACAAAGTAGAAAATCTTCAGTCAGCAATGGTAAATATGGTGCTGACCCAAATTCGCGCCGAAATGGGTCAACTGGATCTCGAACAAACTTTTACTGCCCGTTCTCAAATTAATGAAATTTTGCTCAGAGATTTAGACGTTGTTACCGATCCTTGGGGAGTTAAAGTAACGCGGGTAGAATTGCGGGATATTATCCCTTCTAAAACTGTACAGGAATCGATGGAATTGCAGATGGCAGCCGATCGACGGAAGCGGGCGGCAATTCTGACATCAGAGGGAGAACGCGAGTCAGCAGTTAACAGCGCCAAAGGTAAAGCAGAAGCGCAAGTTCTGGATGCAGAAGCCCGCCAAAAAGCGACTATTTTGGAAGCGGAAGCTCAACAAAAGGCGATCGTCCTGAAAGCTCAAGCAGAACGCCAAAGTCAGGTTTTGAAAGCTCAAGCTACTTCTGAGGCCTTGCAAATTATCGGCAAAACTCTGCAAAATGACCCCACTGCCCGGGAAGCTTTACAATTTTTGTTAGCTCAAAACTATCTGGATATGGGTCTAAAAATTGGCACCAGCGACAGCAGCAAGGTGATGTTTATGGATCCGCGCAGCATTCCCGCTACGCTAGAAGGAATGCGATCGATCGTTGGGGAAGGTAATAATAATGAGGTTAAAAAATAGTCTTAGCTAGAATAGGCAATTGAAAGAGACTGATAACTCTGTAGGAGGGATGAAACTCCTCATACAGAGTTAGCATGAATAGCAAAAATGATTGTCTCATCACACACCACATTATTACCCACCTTCTGCAGGTCTTAACATTAATTGGGGATTTTTGGGTAAGAAATGGCTGTAATTTTTTGTCTACAAGTATTCCGCTGATATGTAGAAATATGAGTTATTATTAAGGAGTGTTTATTTGTTATCAAGAGTCATTAATTATCGAGAATATGTTGGCGATTAAATTCCTAGGATGACGTTTTCTCGTCAACATATTTTTGACTATGTTAAGAAGTGCGGAATGTGGGGTTAAACTTGGTTTAGCATTTTTTTCTCTTGTTCGATCGCTCCTGTTTAAGACTGCAATCGATCGCAAATGCCAATATGTTGACGACATGGGCTAATTGCTGAAACTACTACTTTTCTTCCTCTGGCTCTTTTGGGATTATGCTCTAGCTAAGGTTGAGTAGAATCCAAGCTTATCCGATCGCACAAATGTCTATCTTCCTCCTTCACATCGGCATTTGTTCGCAGGTAATCCCACACGCGATCGCAGGCATAAGCCAGCGGATCTAGTTGGAGAATCCGCTCCAAATCCCACAAAATCACTGTGCGATCGTCCCCAACAGAGGCAATCTGTTTACCATCGGGACTAAACGCTACCCCCCAAACGTTCCCTTCATGTCCGGTTAGTGCAGTTATTTCTGTACCGTCCGTCTTCCAAAGTTTTAGTGCGCCACTTGAGCCTCCCGCCACCAGCATTTGACCGTCTGGACTGAAATCAACCGCCATCATGCCTCTAGTATTTCCCTTGAAGGTTTTGAGCAACGTGCCATCACTCGTCCAGAGTTTAATCGTGTCATCCATGCTCGCAGTTGCCAAAGTGCGACCGTCTGGACTGATAGCAACTTCCCAAACCCCACTGCCATGACCTTTCAACGTCTTGGAAAACCGACCGTCCAAGCTCCACAACCGAGCTGTGCCATCTTCACTGGCGGAAACCAGCCTCTTTCCGTCTGGCGTAAAGTCCACATCATAAACCCTAGCCCGATGTCCTTGGAACGTTTTCAGCAACGTGCCGTCCGGCTTCCACAGTTTCACGGTTTTATCGTCACTGGCAGAAGCGAGTAGTTGACCGTCTGGACTTGCGGAGATATCCCAAACGCCTGCCTTATGTCCTGTTATGGTTTTCAGCAGCGTCCCGTCGAACTGCCAGAATTTAATCGTTTTATCTCCGCTGGAGGCAGCAAGGATTGGCGCGTTCGCTGTGTTGGCAAAGCTTGCCCCAGAGAGGAAAGCAACAGAGCGAATGGCAGCCTTGTATCCGGCAAAAGACTTCAGCAATGTACCGTCTCGCGCCCATAGTTTGAAGCTCCAATCCGCACCAGCGGAAGCTAACATCTGGCCGTCCGGGCTGAAATCCACATCCCAAATCGTGCCACGATGTCCGTGAAGAACTTTTGAGAAGGGGCTTATCGGATTCCAGACTCGTGCGGTATTGTCGTAGCTGGCGGAGACAACCATTTGACTGTTGGGAATAAAGGTAACGCCTCGAATTGCCGATTGATGCCCTTTGAGGACTTTTAACAGCGTCCCGTCCGGCTTCCAGAGGTTTATGGTTTGGTCGGCGCTGGCGGAAGCAATGACATCGCCTGCTGTGCTGACGGCGACTTCAAACACTTCCGAACTGTGACCGCTAAGAGTAAGTAGGGGCTGTGCCCCCGTGCCTGCCCCTCCGTCTGGTTGCCAGAGTTTAACAGTGTTGTCAGCACTGGCAGAGACAATGGTGGGACGTTTTGTGCCGCTATTGTCTGCAAGTAAGGCGAACTCAACGTCCCACACGGTAGCGTTGTGCCCTTTCAGGGTTCTCAGCAGTTCGCCTTTGTTAGTCCAAACCTTGATCGTACCGTCCGCGCTGCCAGAGGCGAGCAGGTTTCCATCGGGACTAAAGGCAACAGCCCAAACCCCACCTTGATGTTCTGTCAGAGTCTCGATCAGTTTGCCGTCGATGCTCCACAGACGAATGGTGCTGTCTTCGCTGGCGGAAGCGATGCGCTGACCGTCAGGACTCACGGCGATCGCCCAGATCGCAGCGCTGTGTCCCTCAAAGGTTTTGAGCAGTTGGCCTTCCCGACTCCACAAATAAATGCTGCCGTCTAGACTGGATGTCACCAGTCGCTGGCTGTCGGGACTGAAACGGAGGGCGAAGACAGTAGCCGCGTGCTGGAGGGTTTGGCGCAGCGTACCATCGGGCAGCCAAAGCTTGACCGTTTGGTCGCCGCCCCCCGTGGCGATGAGTTGACCGTCTGGGCTGGCATCAACTGCCAGAACAGGGCTGGAATGCCCCAACAGGCGATTGAATTCTGCCGTTCCATAGATGGCTTGTTGCAGCACTTGTTGAACTTGAGATGGCAACAGGGGGCTGGAATTAGCTAGACTGTCGAGCCTGCGTCTTGATTTGATGGCAGTCACGAGAGCGTCTAATCGCTGTTGGGAGGCGAATTGCCCGGAGGATGAGGAAGTGAGGGCTTGAATTTCGTTGGTGAGGGCGCGGTGATATTGCCAGAGGGCGAAAATGGCGGATGCGATCGCCACTATCAGCAACCCACTCAACGCTGCAATAAACTTGCGCTGTCGCTGTGCTGTCTTTCTTTCATAAGCTACGCGCTTGCGTTCTTCTAGCAGTCGTGCTTCGACTTCTTTTACTCGTTCTGCTTCCAGTGCTTGCTGCATTTCCAACTTGTCTAATTCACCAGAAGCGGCTAAAAATTGATAGTCCAAATCGCTCAAACTTTTACCTTGCGCCCAGGATTGAGCGTCTTTCAGCGCTTGTCCGCGCAACAGTCGCGATTCGTCTTGTTGTTTGGAAGCGATCCAAGCATCAAATAGTTGGGAGTAAGGGCGCAGTTGCCCTAAGTGTTTTTCTACCCATTCGAGATTAAATACTTCTTGATAAATTCTGTTTTTTACCTGCAAATACCCATGTTTTTTTACCACTAAACCCGATAGCAATAGTTCGATTTGATCTGGGCTGTCATCTGTTGGGACGGGCGGGTACGGGGGCATCGCCCCTACGCTTTGTAAGATTTGCTGGTAAATGCCGAGCCATCTTCCGGCGCGTTGTTCGTTTCGCAAGATGCGATCGCGTATCGTTTTCAGATGCTCTGGCTCATCTTGAGATTCCCAGTTATTGACGATGTGCGATCGCACCACCGATTCGACAAAAAATTCCTCTGTTCCGGGTGGTATTTTTAAATCACCGCTGTGGGCTGACCCCGCCTTTTTTACTACTAATTCACATATTTTTTGGGTTAAAAATGGCTGTCCTCCCGTCCAAACTAAGATTTCTTTGAGAACTTCTTGCGGATTGGCTATGACATTTTCTACCCCTTTCGCTAATGGTTGCGCTTCTTCTAAGCTAAATCCTGACAAATCGATCGATTGTCCGATATTAAAAGGTGTCCGATTTTTATCGGCGATTAAATCGCTTGGTGTAGCTACTCCGAAAATCGCGAAGGTAATCCGATTGTATGAGGGATTGATGGCTCGTTGGTTGTAGCAATAACGAATTAAGGCAAAAAAGTCATCTACAGGAAAATCTAAGCTTAAAATACTATCAATTTCATCAACAAATATAAAAATTCGCTCCTCCGGAAATCTGGCTAATAAAATATCTTCAATAAACTGACTCAATCTTTGCAGGAGAGAGACTTCTTCTTGTTCTTTCCACCAGGTTTTTAAATTAACTTGTCCTAATAAATTAAAGCTACGCCACAAATCCCCAATGATTCCTTTGTACCACTGTAAAGGAGTAATGTTTTCGCTACCGACGCGCGTCATGTCAATGGTACTGCATAGAAATCCTTCTGCTTGCAGTCGGTGCAGGGTGCGAACGAGAAGGGAAGATTTGCCCATTTGTCGGGAGTTGAGGACGTAGCAAAACTCGCCTCGTTTTAAGGCTTGATAAAGTTCGATATCTGCGTGTCGTTCAACATAGGTAGGTGCATCACTAGCGAGACTGCCTCCAATTTGGTATGTAACCTGGGTCATGCCGTTTCTGGGTTGGTTTAAATGTGAGTATCTATTGAGTTTAGTGAGAGGTGAGGATGTGGTGCGATCGCTTCATTCTCATATAAATTACGCAAATAAACTCTCAAACCTCGATCTAAATAAAGTTGGGCGAACCAAAATACATGCGGTACAACTCGCAGCTCAGCGTACAGCGGTTATTATCGATATGAATCAGCCCCATACTAACTAATTTAGAAGCTACTATCGGATCTAATTCCACCCCGCGTTCCGATTTTACCACTTGTTTAAGTGCAACCGCAAGTTCGGGATACTCTTGCAATGTCACCCAAAAACTCCGCAAATAATCTTTATAAATTCCGGCTATGGTGGGAGCTTCTTGTAGTAGCTGATCGAGCGTTAAACTGTTTTGACAGAGGTGGTAAAGAGCTAGCCGCACTAGATAAGGATGTCCCCCTACCATGGCCATCAGTCGATCGGCATCGGAACCCTCTGTCCAATCCAGTCCGTGACGCTGGGCTAAAGCAAGTATCTGCTCTTCTGTAAAATAGGGCAATTGCAGCGGTAAACCGACATTAAAAGGCGATTCAGTGAGCTTTAAAGGAATATAAATTTCTGTGGAGTGAAGAACGATTAACCGCAGTTTTCCCACCATTTCAATGCGCTTTGCTTCTTCATGCCAGCTTCGTAGCAGCGGCAAAAATTCTCTGGCAATTTTTGGATACTCAAAAATTCTATTGACTTCATTTAAAGCTAAGACTAGAGGATTATTTATTTTGTCTAAAATATATTGTTGTAAATAGATAGCACAGCTTACTTTGCTACCCATGTCTTCATCCCAATAATCATCTAATAGAGGTGGCAATTCTAGGTGACGGCTGATGTTGGCACAAAACCACCGTAAAAATTTATCGAGGTTGTCTAAAACAGCTTCCTCAGCTTGCTGAAAATCTAAACTTACAGTTCGATAGTCAAGAGAAGTCGCGCGCTCTAAAATCCGTAGCAGAAGGGAACTTTTTCCCATCTTCCTGGGAGCTTTTATCCGCAGAACACTTCCGGGTTTAGTAATCTCTCGATAGGCGAGTTCTTCAATTAGCGGGTGATGGATATAGAATGGCGAATCGAGGGGCACGGGAGAACCGGGAAATTCTAAAGGTGTTGCTAGGCATTGGCTGCGGGTGAATTCTTCTATTAATGCTCGTTCATCTGCCGTCAGGGAACGTGATTCTAAACAAGAGCGAAAATTTGATTTGCTAATAGATGTGTGTAAGATTTGAGAGAGAGATTGCCACAAGGACGAGGCGATGTTTCTCAGGTAATGCTCTCCGTAATTAGAGGTAGATGCGATGCTTGTATAAGTCTTTCCTTCCCAAACTTGGCGGAGTATGATTTCTTGTACGGGATATAAATCTTTTTGCGATCGGACACGAGTTAGCTGTAGTACCTCATCTATCGTCATAACTGGCAATTACCATATAAGTATATCGTTGATATTATCACTTATGATTGACTGTAAAGCCTAATGCGATCGCCTATTGGATTGCGACACGATGCTGTCGCGACATTTCTCAGGGAATAACTGCTCAAATCCGTTAAATCTCGCGCCCAGAGTACCATTGTCAATAAAGAGTCCCCTGGCGGGGTGGGGGTGGGTGTATTTAAGTTGTCTGCACTCTTCAAGGCTACAAGAGTGAACCCACCTCTACAGGTTTTTGAGAAGGGTTCTCTTCGTTAAGTTAAATCCGTGACATCGGTTAAATCTTGTGCTTGCGCCGTTGCCTCCCTGGTCACGGAGTCTTATAACCCAGTTTCAAGGTGTGTTGGTGAGACTAACTTTCAGGTAGCTGCGTTCACTTTTTTGCCCTCGTTAGCCAAAATGTCAGGCAGGTGTCACAGTTGCTCATGAAGCCACAATTAAAAATGTGACACTTGACCTTGCTAAAATTTACTCAATTGATGTTATTTTAATAAAATGTACTTTCATATCGCTGCATCTACTCCTCACAAGTGTTAAGTCCAAAAGCCTAATTCTTCTTTTTGTGAAAGCAGGTTTTGGGATTTTTTGCGATTTTTTTTTATTATTAGCCAATAACCGAGTTGATTTGATGCAAATGGTTCATAAAATGTTTCCCAATTATTTTATTCCTCACGGTCATTGTTACTTGTGGAAGCCGGGATTAGTGGGGCTACACATTTTGTCCGATGGTTTGATAGCCGTCGCTTATTTTTTGATACCGCTCACGCTGATTTATATTGTCAAAAAGCGGCAAGACGTGCCTTTTGACTGGGTTTTCATGCTGTTTGGCTCTTTTATTATTTGCTGCGGTATTACCCATATTATGGAAATATGGACGCTGTGGCATCCTAATTATTGGTTCTCTGGTTTTCTTAAAGGGATTACAGCGCTGATTTCGCTATCTACCGCAGCAGTGCTGGTGGAACTAATCCCAAAAATCTTGGCTATCCCCAGTCCCGATCAATTGGCGGCGGCAAATGTGGCTTTACAAAATGAGATTGGCGATCGCAAACAAGCTCAAGAAGCACTCTCGAAATTAATGCTAGAATTGGAAAAACGGGTGATGGATAGGACGCTCGCTTTAGAATTAACCAATGAACTTTTGCAACAGGAAAATCGCGATCGCTCCTTGGCTGAAAATTCATTGCGGCACTCGGAAGCTAAACTCCTAGAGCAAACTCAGCAGTTAGAGAACACTCTGCAACAACTTAAAAGCGCCCAAGCTCAACTCGTACAAAATGAAAAAATGTCCTCTTTGGGGCAAATGGTAGCTGGTGTTGCTCACGAAATCAATAACCCTGTCAATTTCATTTATGGCAATCTGATTCCGGCTGAAGAATACATTAAAGAGATTGTGGAATTGATTAAGGTTTATCAAGTTTATTACCCCACTCCTGCGCCGGAAATTGCCGACAAGATTCACACTATCGAACTCGATTTTATTTTAAAAGACCTGCAAAAACTTTTTGCTTCTATCAAAATTGGCTCAGAGCGAATTAGAGAGATTGTTAAATCTTTACGAAGTTTCTCCCGGTTAGACGAAGCCGAGATGAAAAAGGTAAATATCCATGAAGGACTCGATAGCACTTTAATGATTTTGCAGCACCGCTTGAAAGAACAACCAAACCGTCCGCCTATCCAAGTGATTAAAGAGTATGGAGATTTGCCAGAATTGGAATGCTATGCTGGACAGCTTAACCAAGTATTTATGAACATTTTTTCTAATGCTATTGATGCTTTAGAACAGATGGCGGCGCAGGGAGTTTCGACCAAAGCCTATTGGGACAATAATTTTGATGATCACTTACCAAACCCCCATTGCCCACTGCTAAAAATTCGCATCCGCACGCTTTTAGTTGATGGCAAGTGGGTGCAGATTCACATTGCTGATAATGGCACTGGCATAGATGCTGAGACGATCGCTAAAATTTACGATCCATTTTATACGACCAAACCTATCGGTTATGGTACTGGGCTAGGTTTGGCGATTTCTTATCAGATTATTCAAACCCATCAAGGTTATTTGCGCTGCACTTCCGAGGTGGGCAGAGGTACTGAGTTTATCATTGAAATTCCTTTGCGATCGCACAGTTGCGATCGCCACCTAGTGCAAAAGCAAGCTGTTATGAACAAGCTGGGCTGAGGCGTTAATAAATAATGCGGAATCCAGCTACCACTTTCGGTTTCTTTTATTTTTCGCCTAACTTAGGCATCATCAAATCCATATTATCGGCCAATACCAAACCTTATGTGGGAAATACTCAAAAATATCTTTTCGCCAAGTCAGTATATGCCGCACGGTCATTGCTATCTTTGGCAAACGCCTTTAGTGTGGCTACACATAACTGGGGACTTTTTAATTGCGATCGCCTACTATTCAATTCCGGCGATGCTAATTTATTTTGTTTTCAAGCGGCGCGACGTTCCTTTTTTAGGAATATTTGCTTTATTTGGTGCATTTATTATTCTCTGCGGCACTGGTCACTTGATAGACATTTGGACGCTGTGGCATTCCGCTTATTGGCTGTCGGGGATTGAGAAAGGAATTACTGCACTGGTTTCCTGCTACACTGCTGGACAAATGGTAACACTATTGCCACAGTTTTTATCTTTGAAAACCCCCCAAGAATTAGAGGCAATTAATAGCAAGTTGCAGTGTGAAATCGCCGTGCGT
Organism: Microcoleus sp. LAD1_D3; assembly: GCF_036702135.1. Lineage (NCBI taxonomy): Bacteria > Bacillati > Cyanobacteriota > Cyanophyceae > Oscillatoriales > Microcoleaceae > Microcoleus > Microcoleus sp. LAD1_D3. Next base: position 25,907 of record NZ_JAUBSB010000030.1, read on the forward strand.
CAAGATGCAGAATTAGCTTTGCGCTGTGCTTATGATGACTTAGAAATTAAAATTCAAGAACGCACCGCAGAGTTGAGAGAAATAAACGGTTATTTAGAAGCAGAAATTCGAGAAAGAATAGCTGCTGAATCGGCTTTACGCGAACGAGAAACTAGGTTAACCGAACAACAAAATGGTTTACTCGAATTAGCAAAAAATTCTAGTATATACGAGGGAAATATCGGCGAGGCGTTGAGAGAGATTACACAAATGGCAACCCGTACTCTGAATGTCGATCGGGCAAGTATTTGGTTTTATCAGGAAGATAAATCCGCAATATGCTGTGCGGATATTTACGAACTGACTCCCAATCAACACAGCGCCGGTGTAGAACTGAAAGTTGCTGACTATCCTAGCTATTTCCAAGCTTTGAATACACAACAGGTACTCGCAGCGGTTGATGCCCAAACAGATCCGCGCACCCTAGAATTTAGCGAATCTTATTTGAGGCCTTTAAACATCTCGTCGATGCTAGATGTTCCTATTACCCATCAAGGGCAAATTGCGGGTGTAATTTGTTTAGAACATCAGGGAACGACCAGGAATTGGACGCTCGACGAACAAAGCTTCGCTAGCTATGTGGCGCAGATCGCAGCTTTAGCAATGGAAGCTCGCGATCGCAAACAAGCCGAGTTAAACTTGCGTTCTGTCACCGAACGCTTACAATATTTGCTGGCGACTACTCCGGCAGTGATTTTTAGCTGCAAATTAGGGGGAAATTATGACGTAACATTTGTCAGCGATAATATTGTTTCAATGATTGGTTACGAAGCACGAGAATTTATTGATGGTTCCCTTGATTGGCATAGCCTGATTCACCCAGAAGATCGAGAAATTGTTGCTACTTCATTCGCTCAACTATTGGAAAAAGAAGGGATTTCCTACGAATACCGCGAACGGCACAAAGACGGCAGTTATCGCTGGATATACGATGAGGTTAAGTTGGTCAAAAATGCTGCTGGCATACCTGTGGAGTGCGTTGGTTATGGAGTAGATATTACGGCTCGCAAACAGGCGGAAGCAGCTTTGCAGCAACAAGTAAAAAGGGAGCGGCTGGTGAATTCCATTCAAGAGCGAATTCGTTCCTCTCTTAACTTAGAAGAAGTGCTGACAATGGCTGTTGAAGAAATCCGGCAGTTTTTGTCAACTGATAGAACAGTTATTTACCGCTTTAACCCAGATTGGAGTGGATTTATAGCCGTCGAGTCGGTAGCCGTGGGTACGATGCCGATTTTGGGAATTGACATTAATGACCCTTGTTTTAGAGAAGGCTACGTCTCTGTTTACGAGCAGGGACACCTGCGCGCGATCGACAATATTTATACGGCAGGTATTTCAGAGTGCCACGTTAATTTACTGAGCCAGTTTGAAATTAAAGCTAACCTCGTGGTTCCCATTTTGCAAGGTGAAAAATTATGGGGGCTACTCATTGCTCATCACTGCCGCAGTCAAAGGCATTGGAACTCTTCTGAGATAGAATCTCTCAAGCAAATTTCCGTGCAGCTAGCAATTGCCATCCAGCAATGCACGCTTTTTGAACAAGCCAAAACAGAAATTGCCGATCGCAAATTAGCAGAAACAGCATTACAAAAAGCTGTCGTAGCTGCTGATACAGCTAACCGCGCCAAGAGCGAATTCCTTTCTTCTATGAGCCACGAACTGCGGACTCCCCTGAATGCCATTCTCGGATTTAGTCAGGTGATGGTGCGGGATTCATCTCTCAACAATCAACACCAACAGCACCTAGAAATTATTAATCGCGCTGGTGAACACTTGCTTGCCCTGATTAATGACATTTTGGAAATGTCCAAAATTGAAGCCGGCCGAAGTCAGCTTAATGAAAGCAGTTTTAATTTAATGCGCTTGCTAAAAACCTTAGAAGAAATGTTTCGATTAAAAGCTAAATCTAAGAAATTGCAGCTAAATTTGGAAGTGGGTGACGGCGTACCACACTTTGTTACTGGAGATGAAGGTAAATTGCGGCAAATTTTGATTAATCTTGTAGGAAATGCGATCAAGTTTACAGAGAGGGGTAGCGTTACTTTGCGAGTTAAAAAGAAGGTAGGAGAAAGTTTGGGGGCTGAAACCGCAGAGTTTTCGGACACACAAATACAACTTGTCGGCGCGGGTTGTGAACATTCCGAAAGCTTAGCGGTTGAAACCACCGCTATACAAAAAAAACCCGGATGGTACACTGGTTTTAATCAGTCCGAAAGCTTGGCGGACTGTGATTGTGTAGACGCGAATCACCTTCCCCCGGAATTGTTACGCCTTCAGTTTGAAATTGAAGATACTGGCCTTGGCATTGCTGCAGAAGAGATGAATAAGTTATTTGAACCCTTTGAGCAAACAAAAACAGGTCAAAAATCTCAACAGGGGACTGGGTTAGGTTTACCAATTAGCCGCAAATTTGTACAAATGATGGGAGGAAATATTACTGTCAGCAGTACACCTCAGTTGGGAAGTAAGTTTGCCTTTGATATTCAAATCAACCTTGCCACTCCCACCGAGATTAAAATTCTTAAACCGCAGAAAAAAGTAATTGGTTTAGCACCGAATCAACCCGAATACCGGATTTTGGTTGTTGACGATCGCGCCGATAACTGCCTAGTCATAGACAGATTATTGTCACCACTAGGCATCCTCGTGCGAGAAGCTAGAGATGGTCAAGAAGCTATTGCTGTATGGGAGGATTGGCAACCGCACCTGATCTGGATGGATATGCAGATGCCTGTCATGGATGGCTATGAAGCCACCAGAAAAATTAAAGCTCATCCTCTCGGAAAACCAACTGTAATAGTTGCTCTTACTGCTAGCGTTTTTGAAGAGGAACGACAAACTATTTTAGGAGCAGGATGCGATGATTTCATGCGTAAACCCTTCGAGGCCAAGATATTATTTGCGAAGATGGAAGAACTTTTAGGAGTGCGTTACATTTACGAGGAATCGGGTGATGCACTACTAGAAAATGAAAGCGAAATTAGCGGAGGAACTAGCAATCAATCTGTCGAGTCACAACTCGGTCAAATGCCTCTTGAGTGGGTAGAAAAGATATCTCATGCTGCTCATGAATGTTGCGACGATAAAATTGTCAAGTTGATTGAGGAAATGCCTAGAGAATTTGCTGTAGCCGCACAAGTTTTAACTACTTTAGTGGAGGATTTCCTGTTTGACGATATTATAGAGCTAGCGCAATCCGCAGTTACCACGGTGAGAATACCAGTTTCCAACTAATCTCAACTTAGGAGCATCTCCTATTTAAAAAAGACCTAACATTAAGCCCCCACCCCTTCTCGTTGCCCTCTCTTTATAAGAGAAAAATTAAAATTTATACTGTTTCCTTTTGCTGGATAGCGAATTATTAAGTGTTAAGATCTTTGAGCTTAAAAAACAACCGTGAACCCTCGCATGGACAGCAATCAATATCCTACGATTCAAGCCAACATTTTAGTAGTTGATGATAAGCCCGATAACGTGCGGCTTTTATCTACAATCTTGACCGAACAAGGGTATCAGGTTCGTAAAGCGCTGAACGGGCAAAGGGCGATCGCGACAGTGCTGGAGTTTCCGCCAACTCTAATTTTGCTGGACGTGATGATGCCAGACATGAATGGATATGAGGTATGTGCAAAGTTGAAAGCTTCACCAAAAACCAGTTCCATTCCCGTGATTTTCTTAAGCGCCTTAGATGACGTTTTAGATAAGGTGAAAGCTTTTGATGTGGGAGGAGTTGACTATATTACTAAACCTTTTCACGCTAAAGAAGTATTGGCACGAGTGGCAAATCAGTTAACAATTCAAAGTCAACAACAGTTACTTCAAGAGCAAACGAAGCAATTCAAAGAACTTGTCGAACGTTTGCAAAACGAAATTAAAGATCGGCAGGGGGTGGAGGTAGCTTTACGGCTTGCTCAAACAAAGTCGGATGATTTATTGCTGAATATTTTACCAGCAGCGATTGTTGAAAATTTGAAAAAGGGCGAGGGTTCTCCTGCCCAGAGGTTTGATTCAGCAACAGTTCTTTTTGCCGATATTGTCGATTTTACGTCTATTGCTGCTAGAATGTTACCTCTAGAATTGGTAAATGTACTGAACCAAATTTTTTCGAGGTTTGACCAATTAACAGCAACACACGGTTTGGAAAAAATTAAAACAATTGGAGATGCTTATATGGTAGCGGGCGGGTTGCCTGTGCCGAGGGCAGATCATGTAGAAGCGATCGCGAATATGGCTTTGGATATGCAGGAAGCGATCGCTGATTTTCAAACCGACAGAGGCGAACCATTTCAAATTCGGATTGGCATTAGTACAGGGCCCGTAGTTGCTGGCGTAATTGGCACTAAAAAATTCATTTATGACTTGTGGGGAGATACTGTTAATGTTGCTTCTCGGATGGAATGTCAAGGATTACCGGGGTATATTCAAGTTACTACTGCTATTTATGAGCTGTTAAAAGATCGGTATGTATTTGAGGAAAGAGGTGCGATAACGGTTAAAGGTAAAGGAGAGATGATCGCCTATTGGCTAAAGGCTAAAAAAAGTTAGTTCAAGCTAATGGAGAAGTTATGGATCGGTTTACTTAAAAAATGAAAATAATTTGCAGTCTCAATTTTAAATTTTCGCGTACAATCTCTATGCGATCGATAAATTCTCGAAAATAGAACCTGCGTTCCGATTCCGACAAGTCCAACCAAAATTGGGGAAGAGAAACAGTTTGAGCTGTTTCTCGCAAATTCACGGGCGGTAGTTGCGCTAATTTGCTTTGCATTTCCGCAATTTCGGTGCGAATTTTGTAGGCTCTCAATTGGGCAGTTTCTGTATCTAAAATGCCATTTTCAATCAGGGCTGGCAGTTGATTTATGATTTGTTCTTTAAATTCGATCGCACTTCCCATGCCTGCTTTAACTCTATTCATATCCGGTATTTGCAACCCCGCCACAGCATCGGGTAAATCCCGACAAATTCCGGCAATGGTTAATTGCAATACTTCATCGTAGGAAAGACCGCTACATTTAGGCTGTTTTGGACAGTTAATCGGTCGCAAATAAAGGTATTCTTTTTCTTTGCGGTAGGAGGTGACTTTGGCAATTGTCATGGGCGATTTGCATTCCGCACAAATTGCTAAACCTGCGAGGGAACGTGGGGCGCTAGCGCTGCGAGGAGAAAGGCAGCGGTTGCGGCGCAGTAACCTGTCTATTTGGGCGGCTTCTTCTCTGGAAATAATCGGGACGTGGGTGTTAGAAATTACTTGGCCGTTTTGATATTCCAAATCGCCTCGGTAGGCGGGATTTGTCAGCCAGCGGCGGCCGGTACTTACAGAGATTTTTTTGTTGTATTTTTTGGCTAAATACCGCACGGAACCTCGCAAGGAACCGTAAATTAAAAAGTGTTCAAAAAAGTCTTTGACGGTGGGGGCGGTGGTTTTATCGATCGTATAACAATCTTTGCCGCGCCGGTAGCCGTAGGGAGCCTTACCCGGTGGAATCCGGGATTTGATGCGGTTGCGCGCGTGTCCTTTGCGAAGACTCCGGCTGTGTTGGCTGCGCTGGATTTCTGCGAGGATTTGCAGCAAGTTTTTGCGGTTTCGCGGTTCTGTTTCTGCTTGTACGATGATTTCGACGCCGAGGTTTTCGAGTTGGGCGAGGTGCGAACACACTTGCTGTAATGTGTCGCCTAGTTCTTCAAACCGCTGAATTAACAGGTATTTGACTGGTTCTGTTTGGCAGTCTTTGAGGAGTTGTTGCAGTTGTTGTCGCCCTCCTAAGTCTTGATAGGTGCGATCGACTTCTTGGCCCCAAATTTCCGGTGCGGGTGCTGCTTCCAGTAGCGGTTCTGTGTAAGAATAAGCGATGATTTTCATCTGTTACTCGCTGAGTTCGATGATGTTGCCGTCGGGATCTTGGGTAAATAATGCCGCTCGACCTGACGCGCTCATTTGAAACGGGCAAGTGTGAGCGATTAACTGCTGTTTGGCTGCCTCTAAGTTAGCCACAGAAAATGCTAGATGTCGGTTGCGTCCCCATTTGGCATTGTCTACGGCATCTGGGATAATTGTTGCAGCTAAAATTAGGTGGAGCTGGAAGTCGCCGATTTGATACCAGATTCCGGGAAATTTTAAGTCACGATCGATTTTTGGCAGTTCTAATACGGTGCTGTAAAAGTGTTGGGATTTTTCGAGGTTGGAGATGAGTAGGGTGGCGTGGAGGGATTGGATAATTTGCATTTTTGTTGGGATTTATTTTTTTATTTTAACCGCTGAGGCAGGCAGATGAGCGCTGATTAACGCAGATTATTTGATGTTTGTTGAGTTTTTGATATGATAACATTGTCCGTCGCTCTTAATATATCCCTTATCAAGTCTTGTAACAAAAAACTGCCCGCTGGGAGTGTTTTTAACAATGGTTTCAGAAAAAAGTGCGATCGTCTCCAGATCGGGCAAATTCCGTCTCCGCAATGTTTTGGTAGTTCCCTTTGTTCTCCAAATTTTGGCGGCTGTTGGCTGCATTGGCTATCTCTCTTACAGAAACGGAGAGCAGATAGTCAACGATATTGTTAGTCAGTTGCGGCACGAAGTGAGTGCGAGAGTTTACGAGCGTGTCCAAACCTATCTGGAAGCTCCGCCACTGGTGAATCTGATCAATCAGGATGCTTTACCTTTGGGGGTGTTGAACTTTGACGATTTGGAGCAAGCTCGACCCTATTTTTGGAAACAAGTTCTGCAATTTAAATCGATTGGTCACGCGGGAATTGCCAACGAAAAAGGTCAGTACCTGCGTGTGGGTTGGGTAAATCGGCTGGTTGGACTTGAACAACCTCAGCTTGCCCAGCAACTGATTCCCGGGGGTGGCGACTTGATATATTACAACCTTGACGCTGATGGAAACCCCACGAAAATTGACAAAACCACGCCCAATTATGACGTTCGCACGCGCCCTTTTTACAGAGTTGTTGTTGAGAAGAAACAGGCAGCTTGGAGTGAAGTTTATATTAATTTTGGTTACGGTACGCTGCAAATTAATGCGAGTCTACCCTATTACGATGCCAAAGGGAAACTAATTGGCGTGCTGACTTGCCAGATGGGGCTAGATCAAATTCGCCACTTCCTGCAAACCTTAAGGGTGGGTAATTCCGGTCAAGTATTTATCATTGAACCCCAGGGTGAATTAATAGCGACCTCGGTTAAAAAACAGCCTCTTTCGGTGGGAACAGGCAAAGATACAAAGCGGATCAAAGCACAGGAAAGCAGCAACTCGCTGATGCGTCAAAGTGTGGTTTATCTGCTCGATCACTTCAAGCGTTTGGAAGACATCCATCAAACAGTTCAACTTGACTTTAAGCTAAACGGTGAGCGGCAATTTATCCAAGTTTCTCCGCTAACTGACAAGTACGGTCTCAATTGGCTGATTGTAGTAGTAGTTCCTGAAGCGGAGTTTATGGCGCAAATTTATGCTAACACTCGCCAGACCATTTTGCTGTGTATTGTGGCTCTAATTGTCTCTGTTGGAGTGGGTATTTTCACCGCTAGCTGGATTACTCGCCCCCTCGACCAAATTGCTCAAGCTTCAGAATATCTAGCAGGTGGTGATCTCAACCAAAACGTTGATTCCAGTCGAATTCTGGAAATTGAAACCTTAAGAAATTCCTTTAACATCATGGCGAGACAACTGCAAGAATCCTTTGAAACGCTAGAAGAAAAAGTCAAAGAACGTACCTCTGAACTCGCCACAGCCACTAAACAAATTGCCACTCTCAACCAGCGCCTGAAAGCGGAAAATCTCCGCATGAGCTCCGAACTCGATATGCTCAAACAAATGCAGCAGTTGATTCTCCCTAAACCCGCAGAACTCGCAGCCATTGAAGATTTAGATATTGCCGGATTTATGGAGCCAGCCTCGGAAGTAGGCGGTGATTACTACGACGTACTTTGTACTAACGGGGTTGTCACGATTTGCATTGGTGATGTCACCGGACACGGATTAGAAAGCGGCATTTTGATGGTGATGACTCAAGCTGCTGTCCGCACTCTTCAGGAAATGCAAGAATCCAACCCGGTGCGTTTTTTAGATACCCTCAACCGCACTATTTATAAAAATGTCCAGCGCATGAAGTCCGACAAAAATATGACACTAGCTTTGCTCAACTATGCCGACTGTAAAGTTAGTATTAGTGGTCAACACGAGGAAACTCTTGTGGTCAGAAAAGGCGGTCAAATTGAACGGATTGACATGATGAATTTAGGATTTCCGCTCGGCTTAGATGAGAATATTTCCGATTGGGTCAGCCATGTTTTAGTAGACTTAGAGCCGGGGGACGGGGTAGTGCTTTATACTGACGGTATCCCCGAAGCTAGAAATATCCACAAAAAATTCTACGGTATTGAAAGACTCTGTGAAGTAATTTCTCAAAACTGGCATTTGAGCGCAGAACACATCAAGGAAGCCACCATCGCTGATTTGCGAGACTTTATTGGAGAACAAAAGGTATTTGATGACATTACCTTGCTTGTTCTCAAGAAAAAGGATTAAATCCTGTCTGTTTTCCTTCTTGCTTTATTCACCCATTGCTGCTAGTCTACAATAAAGATATTTAGTATGATCGGCTGTGGTTTATACAAAAATATTTTGAATAAAATTTTATAAAACGCTGGCTCTACCGCATTAGTGATTAAAAATCTATTCTGGTCTATAAATAAATGACAAACAGCATCTTTCGACTCCTGTCAATCTTCTTAACTATCGCAACAATAACTCTGTTTCCCGGAGTTGCTAATGCAGGTCAGATTTCCCTTCACAATTCTACTAACCAGCCCATTACCTGTTATGCTGCTGGCGAGATTCGCAACACGGTTAAGCAAAATACACAGACGATCGCCCTCTCACAAGGCGAAACTCTTGCACTCAACCCAGAGGATTTCTCGACGCAAAAGATCGCTCGCGTGGAGTGTGCGGGATACAATGTGGACAATCTGAACATCACCGTAAATAGTCCCGATCGCTATTTATCTTTCACCGGTCAAGCCCAGCAGACTTTATCGGTATTGTTGTACCCCTATCTACCGACAACACTAGAAGCAAATTTTCAGCCGATGGTAAAGCGGATTGTTAATGAGTTTCAACATAAAAATCCCCAGATTTTGCTCAATGCAGTAATGACTCAAGATTTAGAATATGACACCTATACCTACAGCAATTTGCCGAACATTCTCGGTAAAAATGGATTTGATTTAGTTGAACTTGATACCTTAATGTTAGGTGATGCAGTCGATAACCATTTGATTCTTCCCGCTTCCCAAGCAATATCAACTTCAAAGTTTTGGCCAGTAGGTCTAGAAGCCTCAACTTACAACAATCAACTCTACGGTTTTCCGACTTGGCTGTGTTCATATTTTTTATTCGGGCGAGATCCGGATATTTTACAAGTTAAATCAGTGCCGGAATTAATTAATTATTTATCTCACAAACCAGCCGTAAAACCGCGATTAATTGCCAACTTTAACAGTGACTGGAATGCGATCGGCTTTTATTTGGATGGCTATACAGACTTGTTTGGGTTTGATCACGTGACAGAAGCTTTGGAGAAACCGCTCGCTCCGCAGGTAATGAACAATTTAGTAGAAATATCTGCAGAATGTGCAGTCAATGGTACAAATGGCTGTGTCAACAACTACTATAATCAAGATCCAAGCGCTGGATACCAGGACTTTTTAGCAGGGGCCAGCAGCTTTATTGGCTTTTCGGAAAATTCTTTTTATATCCGCTTGTCCGATCCCCAAAAACTACCTCTTTTTGCTACACCAGCTCCCTATGGTCAGGAACTTAAACCATTGGTTTTTGCTGATAGTTTAGTTATGAACTCTTCAAGATGTAACAATCAAAATTGTCAAGCTAATGGCGTCAAATTTATCGACTACATGAGCAGCGTTGATACAAAACTCTGGATTGCTTTTAGCGAAGATTTAGATAGCGGTACGCCACCCAGGCGATCGCTACCAGCCATCAAAGCTTTCTACAGCCAGCCACGAGTCCAGCAAGACGAACTATATCCGCAATTCGCACCAGTAGTCAAGAACCAAAACGCAAATTTTCCTAACTCTATTTCCGAAAATAAAAAAATAGCGATGTACCAAGAATTTTGTAGGGAATTTAACCAAGAGGAACCGGAATATCCCAAATGTGAATTGAATAGGCGAGATATCCTACGAAGCAAGCGCTTCAAAGGTTTTTAACAAAATGGCTCGGATGTAGGAGCGGTTAGCGATCGACAAATTATTATTCTTTGCTCAGGCATTAGTGAAACCTTGCGGGCTGTAGTAAACTAATCACTAATTACCGAAAACTTTTTTATCTTGATTAAAGCAAAAGTTGACTATGATTTAGCAACCTGAGCGGCGGTAAGTACGTTCTGAATCGCTGAAACCTTGCCCTTAATTGCATCGATCCATCGATTTTTGCCCTCTTCCTTCAACATCTACTATAGCAACTATGACCCTGATCTCAATTCCTGGCTACCGTGCGATCGAACAACTCTACTCTGGCCCCAGAACCTCCGTGTATCGAGGTTTTTCGGAATCAGACAATCAACCAGTTGTCATCAAACTGCTCAAGTCTGAGTATCCGACTTTCAGCGAACTGGTGCAGTTTCGCAATCAGTACACCATTGCCAAAAATATTGAAAATTCCGGTATTGTCAAACACTTAAGTCTGGAAGTATACCGTAACGGTTTTGCCTTAGTGATGGAGGACTTTGGCGGTATTTCTCTGGCAGAATACATCACCAATGATGCTTGGGGTATTCAGGGAAAATTTACTAATTGCCTAGGGGATTTTTTACATATTGCCATTAGAATTTGCTCTTGTTTAGAAGCAATATATAACAGCAAAGTTATTCACAAAGATATCAAACCCCAGAATATTATAATCAACCCTAACACTAAAGAAATTAAACTAATAGACTTTAGTATTTCCTCGCTTTTGCCTCGAGAAAATCAAGAAATCAAAAATCCCAACATCTTAGAAGGGACATTAGCTTATATGTCTCCCGAACAAACTGGAAGAATGAATCATGGGATTGACTACCGCACCGATTTTTACTCGCTAGGAGTAACTTTTTACGAACTGTTGACAGGACAATTGCCATTTCAATCTCATGAACCGATGGAATTGATTCATTCTCACATTGCTCGCCAGCCAATTCCCCCGATCTCCCTAAATCCTGCCATCCCCCAAGTATTGAATGACATCGTACTCAAACTGATGGCGAAAACAGCGGAAGCACGCTATCAAACAGTTGTTGGCATCAAACACGATTTAGAAAAATGCTTAAAAGAATACTCGGATCAGGGCAGTATTCAAATGTTTGAACTAGGCAGCAGAGACATTTCTGAACGCTTGGTCATTCCCGAAAAACTTTACGGCAGAGAAACCGAAGTTTTGACCCTATTAGCAGCGTTCAACCGCGTCGCCTGTCCCCAGGAAAATTTCGCAACCGCCGATTTGGAGGTTTCCCTTACTAGCAGCCGAGAGCCTAATAAACTCCCCCGTACAGCTACTACCGAAATCATGCTGGTAGCAGGCTTTTCCGGGATTGGCAAAACCGCTGTCGTTAACGAAGTTCACAAGCCGATCGTCCAGCAGCGGGGATACTTTATCAAAGGAAAATTCGACCAATTCAGGCGCGATATTCCCTTTTCCGCCTGGGTGCAAGCTTTGCAAAATTTCCTGCGGCAACTACTGACAGAAAGCGTTACTCAAGTTCAGCATTGGCAAGCCCAAATATTGTCCGCTTTAGGCGATAATGCTCAGGTCATTATTGATGTTATCCCAGAATTAGAACTGCTGATTGGCAAGCAACCTGCTGTCCCGGAATTAGAGCCCAGTCCTGCACAAAATCGCTTCAATCTGTTATTTCAAAAGTTCATTCGTGTCTTTGCTACCAAAAATCACCCCTTAGTCATCTTCTTAGATGATTTGCAATGGGCTGATTCAGCATCTCTGAAATTAATGCAATTGTTGCTGGGCGAATCCGAGGGTCAACATTTGCTGCTAATTGGTGCTTATCGAGATAATGAAGTTTCCAGCGTTCATCCATTAATGCTGACTTTATCAGAGATTCGCAATCTACCAAACCGCAGTATTGATAGACCAGCCCCTCTAATTAATCAAATTACTCTCGCGCCACTTTCAAAAATTGACCTAAATCGTCTGGTTGCTGATGCTTTAAGTTGTCCGACAGAACGCTCTCTTTCCTTGACAGAATTGATATTTCAACAAACTAAAGGCAATCCTTTTTTTAGCAATCAATTCCTCAAAAAACTGTACGAAGATAAGTTAATTTATTTCGATTTTACCCCCTGGAAAGGGGGAGAAAGGGGTGGTTGGAAGTGCGATATTACTAAAATCCGAGAATTAGCAGTCAGCGATGATGTCGTTTATTTTATGGCGAATCAATTGCAGAAATTGCCGATCGCTACTCAAAATATTTTACAATTAGCTGCTTGTATTGGCAGTCAATTTGATTTAGAAACCTTAGCAGTTGTTTGCGAAAAATCTCAAAAAGACACCGCGGCTGATTTGTGGAAAGCATTGCAAGAAGGTCTAATTTTACCGCAAAGTGAAGTTTATAAGTTTTTTACAGAGGCTGGGGAGTCTGCACAATTAGCTGTTGCTGATTGTCAATTACCAAGTTACAAATTTTTGCACGATCGCGTTCAACAAGCCGCCTACTCCTTGATACCCGACGAGGCAAAACAGTCAACTCACCTGAAAATTGGTAGATTGTTGTTGAGTAATACCCCAGAAGATGAAAAAGAAGAGCAGATATTTGATATAGTCAACCACTTGAACATTGGACGAGAATTAATTGTCGATCGCACGGAACAAAATCAACTAGCTTCCTTGAATTTAATTGCTGGACGTAAAGCTAAAACTTCCACAGCTTATGCTGCTGCTGTTGATTACTTAACTATCGGCCGAAACCTGCTAGCCGATGATAGCTGGACAAATTTATACGACTTGACGATTGATCTTTATGTAGAAGCAGTTGAAGCCGAATATTTGAATACCAATTTCGATGTGTCGCACCAACTGGCGGAAATAGTTCTATCTCGATCGCAAAACTTTCTCGATAAACTCAGAGTTTACGCAGTGCAAATTCAGTCTTATATTGCTCAAAATCAGATGAAATCGGCAGTAGATACTGGATTGCAAGTTTTGGGAATGCTTGGTGTTTCTTTGGAAACCGAACTTCCCGCTACAGTGGAGATTTCTGCCTTAGCTAATTGGCCAGAAATTAATGATGCTTATAAAATTGCTGCTTTGAGGATTTTATGTGCGATCGCTTCTGCCGCTTATCTAGCTAGTCCAGAAATTTACCCCACCGTTGTGTTTACAATGGCACATATTTGTAGCAAATATGGGAACTCTGCACCGGCTAGTTATGCCTATGCTTGTTGCAGTTTAATCTGTGAAGTAATCGGAGAAATTGAATTAGGCTATCAATACGGCCAACTATCTTTGCAGGTATTAGATAAATTCCCATCCCAAGAATTTCACTCGAAAGTGGTGATGGTGTACAATGCTTGTGTGAGACATTGGAAAGAACCCAGTCGATCGACCATACCGTCTTTGCTCTCAGCAGTCCAAAGTGGTTTAGAAACAGGGGATATCGAGTATGCTTGCTATTCGGGTATGTATCTTTGCATCTACAGCTTTTTTAGCGGTGAAGACTTAACATCGGTAGATAAAAAATACGAGCAGTATTTGGAACTAATGCTGAATTCCAAACAAGAATATCAGACTTATTATACTAAAATCTGGCGACAACTCACATTAAATTTACAAGGATTAGCTGAGGATAATTGTCGGTTAGTTGGGGACAGCTTTAATGAAGATGAAATGTTGCCAGTTTTGCTAGCCGCCAATAATGTCTCTTCCATCTTTGGGGTGTATTTTGCTAAATTGGTTGTGAATTATTTGTTTGGCGATCGCGATCGTGCTGTGGAAAATGCCCAGCTAGCAGAGCAATATGTCGCTGGTGTCGGCTCGTTGATGATGGTTCCCCAGCACAACTTTTACCATTCCCTCGCCCTGCTGGCACTGTATCTCCATGCTGAGTCGATCGCTCAGGAACAATACTTAAACCAAGTCAGAGCCAATCAGGAAAAAATGCAAACCTGGGCATTCCACGCACCGATGAATTATCAGCACAAGTATGACTTAGTAGCCGCAGAAATCGCACGAGTATTGGGACACAGGCTCGAAGCCATCGATTTGTACGATCGCGCTCTTGCTACTGCCCAAGAAAACCAATACCTCCAAGAAGAAGCATTAGCAGGTGAACTTGCAGCTAAATTTTATCTGGAATTAGGTAAAGATAAAATTGCCCGCGTCTATCTAACTGACGCTTATTACGCTTATGCTCGCTGGGGATCTCAGGCAAAAATTGATGATTTAGAACAAAAATATCCCCAATTACTCGCCCCCATTGTAGAACAAAAAACAAGTTTGTATGGAGGAGATACCATTGCTCAGACTATAGTCGGAACCATCAGTTCAAGTGGGAAGAATATTTCTGATATTCTCGATTTGGCAACAGTTATTAAAGCTTCTCAAGCCATATCGGGGCAAATAAACATTGATGAATTGTTGTCAATTTTAATGCAAGTATTGATAGAAAATGCTGGCGCGTCAAAAGGCTCTCTCATCTTAGAAAGGGATGGTGAATTATCCATCGTTGCTAAATATTTAGGCGATAGCTGCTATTTGCCAAATATTCCACTCTCTCAAAGCCAAAACCTTCCCATCACTGCCATTAACTACGTCTGGCGTACCAGAGAAACCTTAGTAATTAACGATATTGCTACTGAAAATATCTTTGCTGCCGACCCCTACATTATTCAGCACCCACCTAAATCTGTATTGTGTACTCCAATTGTAAACCAAGGTAAAGCGATGGGCATTGTGTACTTAGAAAACAATCTCGCCACAGGTGCATTTACTCCTGACAGATTGGAAGTTTTAAAAATCCTATCTTCCCAAGCGGCTATTTCGCTCGAAAATGCTCTGTTCTATCAAACTCTAGAAGATAAAGTTGAAGAACGTACAGCCCAACTAGCTCATGCTAATCAGGCAATCTCTGCCCTCAACCAGCGCCTCAAAACCGAAAATCTGCGGATGAGTACCGAACTCGAAATCCTCAAACAAATGCAGCAGTTAATTCTGCCCAAATATGCAGAATTAGCAGCAATTACAGAGTTAGATATTGCTGGATTTATGGAGCCAGCAGATGAAGTTGGTGGCGATTACTACGACGTACTTTATACTGAAGGAGTGGTGACTATTGCCATTGGTGATGTCACCGGACACGGACTAGAAAGCGGCATTTTGATGGTGATGACTCAAGCGGCTGTTCGCACTTTGAAGGAAGTTCAAGAACTAGACCCGGTTCGCTTTTTAGATACCCTCAACCGCACTATTTATAAAAATGTCCAGCGCATGAAGTCCGACAAAAATATGACACTAGCTTTGCTCAACTATGCCGACTGTAAAGTTAGTATTAGTGGTCAACACGAGGAAACTCTTGTGGTCAGAAAAGGCGGTCAAATTGAACGGATTGACATGATGAATTTAGGATTTCCGCTCGGCTTAGATGAGAATATTTCCGATTGGGTCAGCCATGTTTTAGTAGACTTAGAGCCGGGGGACGGGGTAGTGCTTTATACTGACGGTATCCCCGAAGCTAGAAATATCCACAAAAAATTCTACGGTATCGAAAGACTATGTGAAGTGGTTTCTCAAAACTGGCATTTGAGCGCCGAACAAATCAAGGAAGCCACCATCGCTGATTTGCGAGACTTTATTGGAGAACAAAAGGTTTTTGATGACATTACTTTGCTAGTATTGAAGCAACAGGGAAATATTGTGCATAATTTATGATTGATGGTCGTCAACCCGGTTTCTACGAAGAATATGGGATTTAGTGACCAAACTTCGACGCCGAAACAGGATTTCGAGTTCTCCCCGTTTAAGTTCTAATAATTTACCGCGAGCGAGTCAAACAATTTTGCGCTTCCCGATTCGGAAGTATAAATTATGAAACCACAAATAAATTTAGCCCCCTCTAAATCTCCAGAAAATCTCTATACCCAGCTACAGGAGTTGAGCGAAAAACTTGAGGAAGTAGAGGATGAAAAAAACAGCTATGAAACCTTAGTAGAAATTATCACGCAACACTCCACGGATCTCGAAAACCAGATCCGTCATAAAAATCGAGAGATGCAGACTTACATCGAGCAGGTAAAAAAGGTGATAGATGCAGCTATTGCTGTGAAAAATAACAGCTTTGAACCCCAGATATTGTCAGAGGTGGCAGCGCGCAGTGATGCACTGGGAGAACTGGCACAGGTATTTTCGCATATGGTGCAAACGGTGAAAGCGCGGGAACAAGAATTAGAGAAACTTTTGCAAGCTTACGGACGTTTTGTTCCCGATGAATATCTCCAATTTCTCGGCAAGCAGAGCATTGTTGATTTCCAGCTTGGAGATCACGTCAGCAAAGAGATGGCCATTATGTTTTCCGATATGCGTTCCTTCACCACGATGGCGGAGCAAATGACTCCTCAAGAAAACTTTGATTTCATCAATAACTATTTACAGCAAATTAGTCCCGAAATTCGTAAGCACAACGGTTTTATTGTCAAGTATATTGGAGATGGAGTCATGGCAGTTTTTCCTGATGGCGTTGATGATGCTATTCAGGCAGGAATTGTGAAATTGGAGCAGTTGCAGAAATACAATCAAAGCCGTAAAATAAATGGGGATATACCGCTGAAGATTGGCATTGGTATCCATGTGGGTGATACGATGGTTGGGATTATTGGAGACGCGAATCGGATGCAAGCAGATGCGCTCTCAGATCATGTCAATCTCACCGCTCGTCTGGAAGGTTTGACTAAGTATTATGGCGTATCTTTATTAATTTCTGGAGATGTGGTACAACGTTTGAGTCAACCCGAAAAGTATCATATCCGTTTTTTGGATCGGGCTATTGTCAAAGGTAGACAAGAAGCCATTACAGTTTGTGAGGTGTTAGATGTTGAAGTAGAACCAGTGCGATCGCTCAAAATTCAAACTTTGCCTATATTTGAGGAGGGACTCGAAGAATATTCTCAGGGAAATTTCGCTAAGGCCATAGTTTGTTTTGAACAGATAGTGGCCCTAAATCCAGATGACAAGCCCAGTCAACTTTACCTAAAACGCATCCAATCGCTGTTAGAAAAGAGTATTCCCGCTAACTGGAATGGCGTGTGGAAATTCACCCAGAAGTGACATTAATACATCAATTGGAGGCAGAAAAATCATGACATCTGGAAGCTTAAAAACAATGACACAAATTTTTGGAGAATTCATTGAAGAATTTCCTCCTGAACACGACTCCCTAGAACTTACATTTACCCCCAGTTCTCGCCCCATCAAACAGCGCTGGCGAAACAACAGGCTTTCTGCTCATTTTGTAGCCGATTATTTGTCTAGCTTTCTACCGGTGGATGAGGAGGATGCTAGCAGCGAGAAACGGATAAAAGAAAGCAAGGGAGCTGTGAGCTACGTAGCCAACGAACTGTTAGAAAATGCGATAAAATTTAATAACGATGATACCAATTACAAGGTCAGATTTGGCATACATTTTATTGGTGACACAGATGTGACGGCAGTAATTTTTGCCAGTAATAGTGTCAATCCACAAGGGGCAAATAAGTTGAAGGAGTTTATTGAAGAAATTATGGCTTCCGATCCCAATGAACTTTATTTGCAGCAGCTTGAAAAGAATGCGGAATCGGAAAGTGACACATCGGGATTGGGATTGCTGACGATGATTAATGACTATTCAGCTAAGATAGGTTGGAAATTCGATCGCAGGCCAGATAGTGATACCATAATTCTTACGACTGTAGTTCAAATTAGGGTCTAGTTTCTAGCATTTCAATGTTTACTCTCTTGTGCGATCGCAATATTTTAGTCAGGAAACACAATCACAATGGGCATTCAAGAAATTAAAGGTGAAGATTACAGCATTCAGTACGATCCAGAATCAGTCACAGCCACTTTCCAAGGCGAACTCAGCCTGAGCGGCCCTCCAGAGTATGCACCAATAGTCGAATTGTTAGATGAGGTCGCCAATCGCGAACCGCCTACTATTACCTTGAACCTAAAACAATTGGATTTTGTTAACAGTTCTGGTATCAGTATGCTGTCTAAATTTGTCATCAGCGTCCGGAAAAAGAAAACGATTAAACTTTTGGTATTGGGTTCAAATGATATTCCTTGGCAACAGAAATCTCTCAGAAATTTAGAAAAGCTGTTGCCAACTTTGAAGTTAGAATTAGAGTAGGATATGTGTAAATTTTAACTACAGTTAACACAGGCGGGACGCCCGTGCCACCGTTAACACAGGCGGGACGCCCGTGCTACAGTTAACACAGGCGGGACGCGCGTGCCACAGTTAACATAGATAAATTTGGATGATTAGTAAATTGCTTAAGTTTGCTGGATCGGGAGTTCAATGATAAACTCGGTTCCCTTGCAGGGTTCCGACTCGCACCGAAGCGATCCTCGGTGATTTTCTACTAAGATTTTGTAGACAATAGACAATCCTAAACCAGTACCTTTACCGATTTCCTTGGTGGTGAAAAACTGCTCGAACATTCGTTCTTTTATCTCTGCTGTCATTCCGGTTCCAGTGTCAGCAATCCGCACTCTCACGCGATCTGGCCCTGCTAATTCTGTGCTGATAGAAATTTTTAGCGCAGCATAGGGCTGAGTTTGTGATGCCTCGTCCAAAGCATCGATCGCGTTGCTAATTATATTCATAAATACTTGATTGAGCTGTCCGGCATAACACTCTACAGCAGGCAATTTTCCATAATTTTTAACTAATTGAATGTCGCGACGGTCTGTTTTAGAATTGAGACGGTTTCGCAAAATTAACACGGTGCTATCAATGCTGTCGTGCAAATCACACAGCGTCATGTTACTGTTATCGGTTCGCGAAAAATTACCCATAGATTTGACAATTTCGCGAATGCGATTGGAACCCAGTTGCATGGAAGAGATAACTTTAGGCAAGTCTTCAACTATAAAACCAAGATCTATCTCTTCGATTTTATCTGTGATTTCGGGACAGGGATTGGGATAGCATTCTTGATAGAGACACAGCAGGTTCAACAAATCTTGAGTATAAATTGCGGCATGGCTCAAGTTGCCGTAAATAAAACTAACTGGGTTATTAATTTCGTGGACGATACTAGCCATTAGCGCCCCCAGCGAAGACATTTTTTCGCTGTGGAGGAGTTGAGCTTGAGTTTGTTTTAGTTCGCAAAGTGCGCGATCGATCTCGGCGGCTTGAGCTTCCGCTTTCGAGGTAGCAGCACAACTTTCTTGATAAAGTTCAACCTGTTTAAGGTCGATTTCAAATTGTTCGATTTCGCTTTCTTGCTGGTATTGACTCACCACGGCATCGAAAGCTTCTAGCAACTCGCCGCCCGCTGCTTCGACAATATACAGCAGGTGGGGATTTTCCAGCCTGAGTTCGGCATCGGGAACTTGCAGCAATGCTTTTATTCGATCGATATATTGGCGGACTTGTTTGTCTAGATACAGTGGCGCCTCAAAATACAGTGCCTTGACGGTGGCTGAAGGGGGACTCACTAAGTTGATGCTGCTGTCAGTATTAATTAAGTCGCGGTGTGATTTTTCCATAAGCTCGATCGCCTCTAACAAATTCCCCCGCAGTTTGGATCTTTCTACCCCATTCTGAGAACAAACTAACCTCATGCAAAAAAAAGCCGTTCGTTGGGAAAGCATTCGCTGACGGCCGCTGATATTAATTACCGCAGCACTAATTTTTCTGGCTGTCGTAATTTCTTCCAGATTAAAATAGTTCCTCATTGCAGCCATTGGTAATATCCCCGACTCAACTAAATGTCTGTAGCTCCTGCTGACACAAGATTTAAGAGCCATAATAAAAAATTGTACAATACACTAAGCAATATATTATGTATTTCTTACTAAAGTAGTATACTAAAATACAATTATTTTCAATTAGTAGTTGATCACAATTTTTATGAGTCGCCTTCTTGCACCGTTTTTCTTAATTATTCAAAAAATTACCAATCAACTTCGCCATAATTTGAGCTTGAGTTTGTGGCAACCCGTGAGCAGCATTAGGAATAATTGCTAACTCGGCCCCCGGTATCTCATTAGCGTAGGTTTCACAGTGCCATAGAGGAATTGTTTCGTCACTCTCTGCGGCTATGACTAAGGTAGGAATTTGCAATTTGTGAATTTCTTTTTCTACTGTATCAACTGCGTCTTCCGGCCGCATCCGGCTCATTAAAAATGACCTTGCTACTGGTTGAGACATTAATTCCCTGCGCCACCCGGAAATTTGCTGCAATTTCTCACTTTTTCCAGCTAAACTAGCAAAAGGTTTTGCCAACTGCAAGGCCCAATCCACGGCTGGGGTTTCCCACAACAGCGGCCGCAAAGCATCATATTGACCACAAAAAGTGTCGTCCCGAATTCCCGCCGGTGCTGCTAAGACTAAACTGCTAACAGAATTAGGATATTTTAGAGAATATGCAGATGCTACCCAACCGCCAAAAGAATGTCCGATAATGCAGCAGGGTTCGATATTTAGTTGTTCTACAACTTGCCGGACAAAATCAACTTCTACAGCTACGTCATAGCGGATTTCTGGTTTACTGGATTCTCCAAAACCCAACATATCTAAACTGATGCACCGAAACTGAGATTGCAATAACTCTATTAATGGCAGCCAGCAAGTCTTTTCTCCGAAGAAACCGTGCAGCATCAATAAGGGTCTGCCGCACCCGATGTCCAGGTAGGCGGCTGTTTGGGTGGTGCTATTGACAAATGTACTTAATGTGTGCGTTTGTCCTACAAGTGCTTGAGACTGCATGGCGATCGACTCCTGATAGGTAAGATACATTTGTAAACAATTGTAACAAAACAGCAGTCCAAAGGTTAAAGTTCATTACGGAGTACACAATTAGAAATAGACCATGATATTCTCTATAATTATTAGAAAATACTGCAAACTCAAAGCAGGAGAACACTTTGAACTCTACTTTAAAACAGTACCCGGCTTGCTCTCTTCGCGAAGATGTCAGTGAGTACGTAGCACACCTACAGCTTCACATGACGTTACAAGCTCGCAACTTGCTCCCTACCATTACCACCGCTAAGGATAGTCGCGAACAACTGTTGCAGCAGACTCAGGCTCATTTTGAGAAACGAGTTTCTCGACAAACTCTTTAAACAAATTTTCGGTTTCCCCAATTTACGATCGCCCGCGATCGAACTTTCCTAAATTTCAGCATCCCAGAAACCCGGTAGCCTCAAAAATACCGGGTTTCTTTTCGGCTAATTATGCAGGGGGCCCGGTTTTGGGTAATATGCGTTGGGTGTGCTTTAAATTTATTTTTATTTATGCGAATTCCGATTATTGCATTTTTGACTTTGGCGGCGCTGGCTGGCGACGAATTGGCGGCGCGGGCGATCGATCCGACTGCCGCACCGACTCAGGCGGAGTTTAGAGAGGGAACTGCAGAAATTGACAGGCGAGACGCCTGTCCCACAAGGGCACAGAGGGAGGAGGATCAGGTGAGTCTCACATCTGGCACCATTCTCAAGAACGGGCAAGATGCCCGTTCCACAAGAGATGAATTGTTTTGTGGAACAGGCATCTTGCCTGTTCCTAAAAAGCTGATTGAGAATGGTGCAACCTCTCAGGTGAACCCAACTGTGCAGAATTTGCCGGCATCCGATGAGCTCGCAGCTTCTGGAGAAGTACGCGCGGCGCAGCTATCCCCTAGGGAATCGCCCTCTCTCAAGTCCAGCCACAATAAAGATTTTACATCTCTGTTAAAAACTCCCGCGACGATCGCGGCAAAAGCCGAAATCCCCGAAGCAGTAAACAGCAACGCCCGACAGCTAGGCGGTACTCTACAAATTAGTCAAGCAAGCAATGCTGAAGGCGTTTACGTTGCTGAGGTGAAAATTCGCTTTGTCAATTCCAGAGGCGAAGCTGTTGATAAAAAAGGGAATCCGGTTGAGGGCAGAATTTCGGAAGATTTTATCCGAGGCGAACTCAAACTCAAGGCGGGGGATAACTACAGCCGGGAAGTGGTGCGATCGGATTTGCAGCAGTTGCAGCAATTGGGATTGTTTGACAAGGTTACGGTTTCGATTGAAGAAGTTGGCACGGATGTTAATGTAATTTACAACGTTCAAGAGCGATCGGCTCGCTCTTTTAGCGTGAGTGCCAGTCTTAGTGATGATGTTGGCGTTGCTGTTCCTCTTTCCTATACCGATCGAACTTTCGGCCGGGTGCCACAGCGGCTGGCGGTGGATCTTCAGCCCAGCCTCCGAGGTATCCAGTACGATGTCCAGTTTGTCAGCCCTTACGTGGCCGCCGAAGACCGTTTGGGATACAGTGTGAGAGCTTTTGGCGATCGCAGAATATCGGAAATTTTCAACAAAGATATTGATTTGCCCAACGGGAACCGAGTTCGGGAAATTCGGATGGGCGGAAATCTCAGGTTTACCAGACCTTTGGGCGATTGGCAATCGACTTTGGGACTGAATTATACAAATATCAGTACGCGCGATCGCAACTTAAATATCGCCCGCCGCGACGAACTCGGCAATCCTCTCACATTCAGCGGATCGGGCGTTGACGAGTTATACACTGTTTCTTTGGGTGCGATGCTCGATCGGCGGGACAATCCCTTCGACCCCACCAGCGGCTCGATTCTCAGCCTCAGCACCGAGCAGTCGATACCTCTAGGGCGAGGTAACATTGTGAGCAACCGCCTGTTAGCCAATTATATACAGTATGTACCAGTAACTTTGCTCGGCCGCGGCGAGTCCGAGGCTTTGCCCGAAATGCTGGCTTTTAACTTGCAAGCGGGGACGGTAATCGGGGATTTGCCACCAACGGAAGCTTTTCGCCTGGGCGGCCGCAATTCTGTGCGGGGTTACGATAGCGGGGATATTGGCAGCGGCCGAAGTTATTTTTTAGCTTCCGGCGAATATCGGTTTCCTGTCGGCAGGGATGTCGGCGGCGTGATATTTGTTGATTTTGCGTCGGATTTGGGAACGGGAGATAGCGTGTTGGGAAAACCGGCGGTAGTCAGGGACAAACCGGGGACTGGGGCGGGTGTTGGGGTGGGTGTGAGAGTGCGATCGCGCTTTGGATTAATTCGCTTAGATATGGCGGTTAGCGACTCCGGCGATCTCAAATTTATACTCGGTACAAAGCAGCGATTTTAAATTAGTCATCAGTCAGTAGTCATTAGTCACGAGTTAAGTGTAGATACAAGAAGCGATTTCAATTGCCAGTTGCTAAAAAAAGGTTTCAGCCCAGGGTTTTAAACAGCGCAGTGTCGGTGATTGCTGCGTCTGATTGGGCGAGTTGTCGATCGAATAATTGAGTTGGATTTCTTTGCTCAACCCAACCTCCACAGTTTGTGGTAGTAATCGAAATTGAGTGAAATACAGCACCTCGGTAAGGACACAACAATATTGTATCCCTACTGTGTTGTAGGCAATTGAGAATTGCTATATATATCCTAGTAACTGCTTAACGCTTGGGTTTTTTCACATCAACAGTTTTCGGTTTAGCCGCCGGAGTGCGCGGATAAAATTTAAACTTATTGAGCGCAGCACTTGCCGATTTAGCCACACCGCTATCTATATCTCGCAAAGCTTTTTGTAGCAGCGGAATCACTTTGTCAGACTTAATCATTGCTAGTGCTTCCACAGCAGCTTCGCGCACATCCGGGTGAATATCTTGAGCTAATTTTCCCAATGTTTCTATTGCTCGCTGACCTTCCGATCTCAGAGCATTAGCAGCAGCCATTTTACCTAAAGCAGACGCTGCAAACTTGCGGGTTTCTTTGTCCTGACTTTGAACACATCCCATCAACTGCGGTAGGGAATAGCTTGGTGCTTGTCTGGCAATTGGAAGCTGTTGTTCGACTTCGGGTGGATGTAAATCAATTGGTTGTGGTTCCGAAAAATCTGTGTAATTTAACTCTTCTTCAACTTCGGTTTGATTTAACTCACTTGACAGTTGCTGCAAAACTTCTTCTTGTGATAAACCTTCGGCAAATTCTGTTGAATTTAACTGACTGAACTGCTGCTCCGGGACTTCTTGTTCTACATTACTCTCGTACTGCCCTTGCAAAGACCTGATAGTAGCTTGCATCTGAGCTTCGTGGTCTCTCAACTGCTCGTGAGCCGCTTGCAACTGACTCTCGTATTGCTCTTGCAAAGCCTCCATATTTAACTGCATTTCAACCTCTCGGTTCTCATATTCCTCGGCAATTTGCCTCAAGCGAATTTCGTGTTCATCTTGCAGGTTTTGCAAATGTTGCTCCATCTGAGCTTGATAACTTAGATGCAATTCGTCAGCAACTCTGAGTAAATGGTGTTCGTGTTCTGCTTGCAAAGATTGGATATTTTGCTGCATCCTAGCATTGTTAGCCGCTTCTAATTCCTCGCTGATTTGTCGCCGCAGCCCAGGCTCGTCTACGCTGACAACTTGTTGGAGCTGACTGTCGCGTTCTGCCCGAACTTGTTGGAGCTGATTTTCGTATTGAGCTGCAACTTGTTTGAGCTGGTTTTCGTATTGGGTAGTAACTTGTCTGAGTAAATTTTCGTGTTCGATAGTAGCTTTTCTAAGCTGATTTTCCCGTTCTCCTTTCTGAGATTCGACAGCTTGTTGCACCCGAGACATCTGAGCTAATTCTATTTCCTCACTAATTCTGCGAGTTTGCTGCAAGTATTCTTGCTTTTGCTTGTTTAAGCGCTTTTCCACTAACCAGTAAGCAACTGCTACCCCTGCCAAAAAACCTATGATCGCTCCTATGATACCCACAACTGAGATCCTCCTGACAAAATAGTGATGCTGGACTTTTTACATTTAACCATAGAGCCTCCTGTAACCGCCCAGTAGCAACAGCCAGGCTGTCACTGCGAACCAGTGAACCGCCACCGCAGGCCAGATAGAACCGCTTTGCAGGTATGCGATGGAGCACGCAACTCCCAAAATTGCCGCCAGCAGCAAAAACACTGGATTCATAAAGGTCGATCGACCAACCGGGTAAAAAGTCAGCGCGTTCAGCGGGTGGTAAACTACAAAAACCGCCAAACTCGCGCATCCCCAAAACCACAGGATTAACCCAGAAGCCTTCTCGAACGGGTGCGGCAGCATTAACACCCGGAACAATAATTCCTCGGTGATGCCCGGACTTAACAAACAGCCAAGAAGCACTCCCACAATTGTACGCCGAGAGGTTTGCACGTCTACTTTTAGAAATCCCGACCAAAAACCGACGGAAAGAGCGATCAAAGTGTAAACCAGCGCTAGCATAGCTGCAACCAGCCAATCGGTGAAATCGGGAATAGTTGAAAAAGCTAGGGTGACGCGGCGTATCAGGAATCCCGGCACCGTGATCGTACTAAAATTTAACATAATCAAACTGATCCTTAAAATTTTCAAACAGATGTTAGCAGTAAGTTGAGCCGTTTATTATGCAAAACCAATCACCCCCGCCCGTCAGAGTCCGCGTTTTTGTTTCGGGATTAGTTCAAGGAGTAGGATTCCGATATTCAACGAGGAATCAAGCAAACTATTTCGGCCTGGGCGGCTGGGTAAGAAATCTCCCCGATGGGCGCGTCGAGGCTGTCTTTGAAGGCTCCAAAAAAGCTGTGGAAGAAATGATTAGTTGGTGCCGCCGCGGCCCCACCGGTGCTACGGTTAGTGAGTTGGTTTTGGAATACGAAGACCCGGAGGGCGATTCCCTTCAAGATAGCTTCGCCGCGCGTACTTTTGAGATCCGCCGATAAAAGAATAAAGGGAATAATCTGCGGTTGAAACCGCTACTGTATAAACGAGGTCTGCCTTGTATAAGGCAGGCTTCGCTCACGCTGACTAAAGAATGAATCGCATAAAAAGCGCGAATTATGTATGGCCAATTTATCAATGATGAGCAAGTTGACTTAAATTAGCAAACAACTGAGCAACTTTGGTCAAATCTTTATCTCCCGGCGCTATTTCTACGCCGCTAGAAAGGTCAACACCGCTGAAGTTATTGCCGATCGCGCTATCCATTGCATTTAAAATATTATCGGGTGTTAAACCGCCCGCCAGCAGCCAAGGACACTGGGGTCTAAACTCTGATAACATCATCCAGTTGATCGTTTTGCCAGTACCGCCGAGTTGATTGGGATGGTAAGCATCCAGCAGTAAAGTATCGACACGAACAGCATAAACAGCAGCGGTGGCTAAAGTTTCAGGAGTCTTAACTCTCAAAGCTTTGATAATTTCAATTCCCGGCAAAAAATCCCGCAGTCGATCGCAATATTCCGCTGTTTCATCTCCATGCAACTGCACCCCGCTTAAATTTGACTCTGCCGCTACTTGACAGATATTTTCTATTGTGGTGTTAGCAAAAACGCCGATGCGATCGACATTTTCCGGCAACTGCTCGACAATCAGGCGAATTGTTTCTGGGGTGACATAGCGGGGGGAAGCCGGCACGCAGATAAACCCCAAAGCTTGGGCTCCCAAGCGGGCGATCGCAATTCCTTGGTCTAATTTAGTGATTCCGCAAATTTTAACCCGCACTCTTCCTCCTCGGTTCCGCAGTTGTATCAAAATATCAACGAATTGTTAACTATTAAAACAAATCTTAGTTTAATGCAAACCGCTTTTTATAATCTGGGAAATCAATTGATCTGTAAAATCAGGAGATAAGAACATGATCACCTCATCTTTGCTGTTAGCCGTACAATCTACCGCTCCCTCAACACCGGAGTGGTCGCCACTGGTAGGACTGACGATGATTTTATGTAATTTGCTGGCGATCACGATCGGCTACTACGGCATCTCCAAGCAAAACCGAGGCAAGGGCCCAGCTTTACCCGTTGCACTCCCTGGAATGTTCAAAGGCTTCGGGGTACCAGAATTGCTGGCAACAGCCAGCTTCGGCCACTTGCTCGGAGCCGGAGTAATCTTGGGCTTGGGTAGCGCCGGAGTTCTGTAAAAATCAGGGGAAAGGCAAAGGAAAGGGGAAGAAAAGATATAATAGAAACTCTTTCTTGCTCTCCTTTCCCAGGAAAATTCATGCAGACAGGTTGGCGAATCGGCTCTTTATTTGGCATCCCCCTAGTTATAGATTATTCGTGGTTTATAATTTTAGCCTTAGCAACCCGCGAATACGCCAGCAGTTACCGCCTGTGGGGGTCTGCGCTCTCCTGGAGTGCGGGGTTAGCAATAGCTCTGCTACTGTTTGCTTCCGTGCTTTTGCACGAACTCGGACACAGCTTGGCGGCGATATCGCAAGGCATTAAAGTTAATTCTATTACCTTATTCTTATTTGGCGGAGTAGCTTCGATCGACTCGGAATCAAAAACTCCCGGTCAAGCTTTTCAAGTAGCTATTGCCGGCCCTCTAGTCAGCTTTGCGGTGTTTTTAATCCTCGGTTTGGGTTCTCAAGTTCTTCCCCCGAAAAGTTTGCTAGGAATTGTCACCGAAAGGGTAGCACTCATCAATCTCGTTTTGGGATTATTTAACTTAATTCCCGGTCTGCCTTTGGATGGAGGACAAGTTTTAAAAGCAGCAATTTGGAAAATCACCGGCTCTCGATTTGCCGGCGTTCGCTGGGCGGCAAAAACAGGACAAGTTTTAGGTTGGCTGGGCGTTGCTTTGGGTCTGAGTTTATGTTTTTTAGCGCGCGAGTTCGGCGGTTTGTGGATTGCGCTGATCGGCGGGTTTGGCATTCGCAATGCCACTGCTTATAGCCGATTGACTTCACTGCAAGAAGCCCTGCTCAAAATTAAAGCCAGCGATGCGATGAGCCGCGAGTTTCGAGTTGTAGATGCAGATTTGACTCTGCGAGAATTTGCCGATCGCTATTTGTTAGAAGTCAATCCGTTTCCATTTTACATTGCTGCGACCAACGGCCGCGATTTGGGCTTAGTGTCGATCGACGATATCCGGTTCACAGAACGCAGTCAGTGGCAAATTCAGACTTTGCACAACATTTTGAAACCCCTGGGAAAAACCCCCACAGTCTCGGAAAAAGCATCCATCGCCGAAGTAATTAACAGCATGGAAGCCCGCCAACTCCCCCGAATCATCGTCCTCTCGCCGATTGGTTCAGTAGCGGGGACGATCGATCGGGGCGACGTGATTAAAGTTTTGGCAAAATACCTCAAACCCCAGATTTCAATCGCCGACATCAAGCGCAGCAAAGAAGAAAACAGCTATCCGCAGGGATTGCAGTTAAGTGCGATCGCCAAAACCGCACAGGAAAATTAAAAATTGGCCATCAGTAAGGGGCATCAGTGATCAGTTAAGATGTAGCGTACTTTGTGACTCAGGGTTGAAACACTAAATTTTATGCCCCACTTCTTTAAGAGAATTTATCATAAATTTGCGGAGGGACGTGGAAAAAACTTAACTTATTTCTTCCCCTTCCCTGACTTGCAGCCTCTTGCTATTATCTGGATTGTCGTGACCGGAACTCTATTGGGAGTGAGGCATTTAGGCGGGTTGCAGCCACTAGAATTAAATGCTTACGACCTCATGGTGCAGTTGCGGCCAGATCTGGGCCCTGACCCCAGGTTGCTTATAGTTGAAATCACAGAGCGGGATATTAATACTAGTGAAAAATGGCCAATTTCCGATCGCACTTTAGCAAAAGCGATCGCACAAATAGCGCGTCTTGAACCCCTAGCTATTGGTCTCGATATAATTCGCGACATTCCCTACGAGCCGGGGAATGCAGAATTAGCTATTCAATTGAAAAATCCCAAAATATTTCCGATAACCTTCCGCGGCGACTCAAAGCTGCAGCGAGTGCCACCAAATCCTAACATACCAGAGAATCGGGTAGGATTTAACGATTTAGTAGTCGATCCAGACCGTATAGTGCGTCGCAATTTGATGTTTGCTAGCGAGGGGGAAACGACACAGACTTCATTTTCAATGCGACTAGCTTTTGCCTATTTAAATAGTAAAAAAGTAGAGTCTAAATTGACAGAAAAACAAGAAATCGAGGCTAACAAAATAGTATTTTTAAAATTGCGAGCTGACTCAGGAGGTTATCAAAACATTAATGCCCAAGGCTATCAAATATTGCTCAATTACCGAGCTTCTAAAAAGATAGCAGAAACCGTGACCCTAACTCAAGTTTTAAAGGGCAAAGTTGACCCCAAATTGGTAAAAGGTAAAATAGTCTTAATCGGGGTTACAGCCCCAACTGTAAAAGATATTTTTTCTACCCCTTACAGCGCTACTACAAACGGTAATATCCAGACGCCTGGGGTATTAATTCACGCAACGGCCACCAGCCAAATTCTCAGTGCAGTTTTAGACGGCCAAGGGCTATTTTGGTATTGGGACGAATGGCAAGAAATTCTCTGGATCGCTGTGTGGAGTGCAGTCGGCGGCTGTTTAGCTTGGCGGCTAGAAAAATCGCTGAATTTGATGGGAAGTGTGATCGCAGCTTGCGGCTCATTAGCGGGATTCACCTTTTTCCTATTCATTCAACAGGGGTGGATACCTCTAATCGCTCCAGCCCTCGCCCTTTTAATCACCGCAGGAGTCGCAGTCACCTATAAGTACGAGCAGTCGAGGCAACAGCAAGGGATTGTGATGAAATTATTAGGACAACAAACTTCACCGGCGATCGCAAATGCGCTGTGGAAAGAACGCGTCCATCTGCTCGAATCAGGGTTATTGCCAGGGCAAAAAGTTACTGCTACGATCATCCTCACCGACGTGCAGGGTTTTAGTACAATCTCCGAAAAACTACCGCCAGAAGTGGTAATGAGTTGGTTAAATGAGTATTTATCCGCAATGGCCCAAGAAGTCCAAGCACATCAAGGCGTGATTAATAAATTTACCGGAGATGGAATGCTGGCAGTATTTGGCGTACCCATTCCCCGCACCACTGCAGAAGAAATTGCAGAAGATGCTCGCCTTGCCGTATCTTGCGCTTTAGCCATCAGTTCCCGCTTGCCAGAAATGAATCAAAATTGGCTCGATCGCGGTTTACCGACCGTAAAAATGCGAGTAGGCATCTTTACAGGGCCTGTTATGGTGGGTAGTCTGGGAGGCACAACCCGTTTAGAATATGGAGTAATCGGCGACAGCGTAAATATTGCCTCTCGCCTGGAAAGCTGCGAAAAGGATCGGCATGAGGACACTTGCCGGATATTGATTGCAGAAGAAACCTTTCTGCATCTGGCGGACAAATTTGAGGTAGAATCTTGGGGATCTTTACCGTTAAGAGGCAGGGAACAAAAAGTTAATGTCTACCGGATTTTGGGAAGAAAAAAGAAATAAAAAGAGAGAATCTCTCCCTACAAATTCATGGAGTTAATATGAAAACAATTACTAAGTTTCTCATCAATCTGACATCAGTTGGCTCAATAGTATTGATAGCAACACTTAATGCTTCCCAATTAGCAGTTGTGGGACAGCCGGTTCCCCCGAATGTGGGCCAGCCACCCACTGTACCGGGAGGGCCGCGCTTCATTCAGCCCCGTGAAGATATTGATGAGCGGCCTCCCACTCAACCGGGACGCCCTGTGCGCGGTGGCTGCGCGAGCATTAGTCAGCTAGGTCTCACAGCCTTAGTGCCTACAAATAAGATCGGACGGACTGTTTTCGACTATCCAACGTTCTTTTTCTACTTGCCTCCAACAGAGGCGGAATCAGCCGAATTTATCTTAAAAGATCAAAGTGGCAACCAGATTTATAAACAGGATCTCACAATTAGCAATTTATCAGGGGTAATCGGCGTTAGTATCCCCACTAACAAAAATGTGGCGCCCTTAGAAGTAGGCAAAAGTTACACTTGGAATTTTACAGTGATTTGCGACTCTCAAGATCGATCGGCCGATCAGATCCAAATCGGTACTGTACGGCGTGTTGAACTTAGTGCAGATATCCGCCGTCAATTAGATCAGGCTGATCCGCGCCAGAAAACCTTTATTTATGCTGAAAATGGGATTTGGCAAGATGCCCTCAGCACCCTAGCTGCCGCTCGCCGTGATCAGCCTAATGATACAACGTTCAAGGCTGATTGGGAAAGCTTGTTGGATTCTGTGAAATTGGGCGAAATTGCCCAAGAGCCGATCGTTCAAACTCAGCCACAGCCATAAGTTGTACTGCATATAAATTTAACTTTTTTGGTGGCGTTAGAGCAACGGGTCAGAAGACTTTTAATAAAAAGAAGTGTACAAGTTTTTAACTTGTATCAGTAACCGCCAAGATGGCTGTTCTACAATAAAAACTCTTTGTTGTGGAACGGCCATCTTGGCTGTTCCCAAAAGGCGGCAGTAAAGCCCACCCCCAAAGATGCAGATTAAATGTGAAACAGCTTATTACTTGTTGTTAATTCCCAAATATCGAGCCATTCCTGATCCGAAAGCGGCTGCACCTCCAAATCAATCTCAAAACAGCGACAAGCCGCCGCACTCAAAACATCAATTACAGTGGCAATCAAATCATCTTCTCCTTCAGATAGAGGTAATTGCACAGGAATTAATTCCTCCCCAAACACTTGAGAAAACAAACGATAATCTGGCTGCAAACGCATCGAACCGTGCTGCAAAATAGCATCGCCCCGTCGCAATTGCGCGCTACCAATTAACTTGCAACCATCAGCGGTAACTAAATCCGCACCCGTCGCAGTACCAAAACAATTCGGATTGTGAATATAACCCCTTCCAGCTTCCCCGTATTGCAAATCCAAACCCATCGCCCTCCAACCCTCAATCAAAAACTCGCAAATAGTCTGATAAGCTTTCAGGCGACTGCTTCCAAATCCCGACGCCACAACTGCATAAGTTAAATCCCCTTGGTGCAGCACGGCGCGCCCGCCGCTGGGCCTCCTCACCAACTCCACAGGCATTCCCTGCCAAGACAACTGCTGCCAAAACTCCGGCCACCTGCGCTGGTGGTAGCCCAAGGAAATCGCCGCCGGTTGCCAAGTGTAAAATCGCAGAGTTGGCGGATGTTTGCCCGCTAGATGCTGTTCCAGTAGCCAGTGGTCGATCGCCATCTGCACGCTACCAGACGCCGACAACAGTGGAATTAAACGCCATACAGAATTAGCCATCAGTCCCCAGTCCTGAGTTCGCACTCAATAATTCACAGAATGTTTTAAAATTAGTAACAGTTTTTTGGGCCTGTCTTGTCAGTTGGTGCAAGTTTCACGCTTGCGGGTGCTTTAGAAATAAATAGAAAAAATAATCCCAGAACCATGAGCAACAGTGTAATTGTCATTAACGACGAAAAATTTGAAACAGAAGTCCTGAAAGCAGAGCAACCAGTGCTTGCCTATTTTTGGGCTAGTTGGTGCGGGCCTTGCAAACTGATCGCGCCTTCGATAGACTGGGTAGCGGCAAACTACAGCGATCGGCTGAAAGTGGTTAAAATGGAAATTGACCCCAATCCTACTACTGTCAAGCAGTATAAAGTAGAAGGAGTCCCAGCTCTCCGACTGTTTAAAAATGCCGAAGTAGTGCTTTCTCACGAGGGAGCTATTACTAAACAAACTTTGGTCGGTTTGCTCGACGCTCATTTATAAAGTTTGGAAATGATTCGGGAGTTTCCAACTCCCAACTCACAATTATAGCAACCGAAAATATTTTTTTTAACCTCTCTCTTTTCTCCTCTATATTCCTCTCTGACTCTGCGCCCTCTGCGCTCTCTGCGGTTAGTAAAAAAAATCGCAAAGCCAATAAAAATGCCATATCAAAAAATAATAATTAACCCACTATAAAAAGATTCATTAAAATTCCAAAAACTTACAAAAAATATGCAATTTGCTAAACGTTTAGAGCCACTGCAATTTAATGTATTTGCCGATATGGATCGGGCAAAAGCTCAAGCTAGAGCAGCGGGGCAAAATGTGATTGACTTGTCTCTGGGTTCTTCGGATTTGCCGGCGGCGGCTCACATTACAGATGCGATCGCACATTCTCTGTCCGACACCAGCACTCACGGCTATTTGCTGTTTAACGGGACGAAATCTTTTCGGGAAGCAGCAGCTATTTGGTACGAGCAAAAATTTGGGATTGCAGTCAATCCAGAAACAGAAGTGCTGCCGTTAATTGGTTCCCAAGAAGGCACGGCGCATTTGCCTTTAGCTGTACTCAACCCGGGAGATTTTGCTTTGCTGCTCGATCCGGGCTATCCTTCCCACGCGGGCGGTGTGCATTTGGCTGGCGGTCAAATTTATCCGATGCCGATATTAGCAGAAAATGCGTTTTTGCCGATATTTGAAGATATTCCGACAGCAGTGCTGGCTGAGTCGAAGATGATGGTTTTGAGCTATCCTCACAATCCTACAACTGCGATCGCACCTGTTGCTTTTTTTGAGAAAGCTGTGGCTTTTTGTCGAGAACATGGGCTGGTTTTAGTTCACGATTTCCCTTATGTGGATTTGGTGTTTGACGATCGCAATTCTCTCATAGAGGCAGAGTCTGGTAACGAGGAAGAATATCGAAAATTGATGGCGCCGTCAATATTTCAGGCCGATAGAGATAAGAGTGTGGCGATCGAGTTTTTTACACTATCCAAATCGTACAGTATGGGAGGTTTTCGAGTCGGATATGCGATCGGCAATTCCGAACTAATTGCAGCGCTGCGACAGGTAAAAGCCGCAGTAGACTTCAACCAATACCGAGGGATTTTAAACGGAGCGATCTCCGCATTAACGGGCCCTCAAGATACCGTCAGAACCAGCGTACAAACCTTCAGAAAACGACGGGATGCCTTTGTAAACGCGCTGCAAAACATCGGCTGGCAAGTGCCTGTACCCCCCGCCACCATGTACGTCTGGGCGAAACTGCCGGAACCTTGGGCCCAAGATTCCGTGAAATTTTGCACTCAGCTAGTACAGAGTACAGGAGTCGCAGCTTCCCCCGGTGCCGGTTTCGGGAAATCAGGAGAAGGCTACGTGCGATTTGCCTTAGTCGAGTCGCCAGCAATTTTGGAAGCAGCAGTTAGAAAAATTGCTGAGTTTCTAAATTGAGCGATGTGATAGGTGTCAACTTAACCCGAAACACCCTCGTGAGACTTAAGCCCACCAGACTTGATCTTTGAGGCAGGGGTCAAAACCCCTGCCGGACTGGGGTTTTGACGTTTTTGAACACACGATGAAGGGCACGGCGTCTAAGTGCTTACCCGTAGCTCAAGATCGATGCAATTGCTAAAATAGTGTGATTTCTACCTAAAGGAATAGATATTTGCACGCAGTATCTGTCACAATCTTTTTTAAGAAATGTTAACGTGAGACATCTTGGGAATTACCAGTTCCGCTCACCCACTCTAAAAATCCTTGAAGTGAATTCTGTCGGGGTAGCGATTGTTCCGTAGCGGCTAGCGCACACCCGAAAAAGACCACACTGCCCAAAATGGCAATCAGCGGAAAAGGCTTACTCAGCCCAAAGTCCCGCTGAAGTCGAGCTAACGGCCTGCTCTCGCGCCTGAGCATCTTTCCCACCGTCAGTTGTTTGAGACTAAAAGGAT
This sequence comes from Microcoleus sp. LAD1_D3, assembly GCF_036702135.1. Classification (NCBI taxonomy): domain Bacteria; kingdom Bacillati; phylum Cyanobacteriota; class Cyanophyceae; order Oscillatoriales; family Microcoleaceae; genus Microcoleus; species Microcoleus sp. LAD1_D3. The sequence continues at coordinate 60,578 of NZ_JAUBSB010000030.1, forward strand.
CGCGCACAAAATGACCGCTCCAGCTAATTACCATATGAGAATGGCAGTGCGGACAAGTGAATAGTCCACTGACCATGCCGACTGGGCCTACGACGCTGGAACGGTTGCAGATCGGGCAAGTGACAGAATGAGTGTTATAGGTGGGAGCGTTCATAACTGTTTTTCTTGAGTAAAAAAAACTAACAAGTAATTGGGAGCCTGTGTTAACGCCTAAGGTATAGACCTTGAGAGGCACTTTTCCTTAATTCCTAGTTTACCGCTCCGATCGGGTCGATCGGAGCTCACTGCTTGGGAAAACCTTCAACTTGCCAATCCCGCAACGAGTGCAAGTCGGGAGCACAGGTGAGATTATATTGCAAGGGAGTTACGGTTATTCTGTTGTCGCGAATAGCTTGTACGTCCGTAGGGATATCATGCGGCACCGCCGAATCGGCGCTTTCTTCTACATCTTCTAACAATTCCCCAGCCAGCCAATAATAAGTTTTGCCGCGCGGATCGGTGCGCTTTTGAAATATGTCGAAATAGCGGCGAATGCCTTGACGGGTGATCGCAACTCCGGTAATTTCTGCTTGTGTAACTGCCGGTATGTTGACGTTCAACAGCATCGGTTTCGCCATTGGCTGTTTTTCCAACTGTGCCAGCAAGGTGACAGCGAAATCCACCGCCGGCCCAAATTCCTGCGAAGTAAAGCTGGCGAGGCTGAAAGCAATGCTGGGAATGCCTTCCATAATTCCTTCCATTGCTGCCGAAACCGTACCCGAACAGATGATATCCGTGCCTAAATTGGGCCCGTGGTTGATACCGGAAAGAACAAAATCCGGCGGTTTGTCAAGTAAAGCCCACAAAGCAAGTTTCACGCAGTCGGCGGGAGTGCCCGAACAGGCCCAAGCTTGGACTGCGGGATCAAAAATAGATTCGACAATTTCGGCGCGGATGGGTTGGTGCAAGGTAAGGCCGTGGCCGGTAGCGGAGCGCTCTCTGTCGGGACAAACTACGCTCACGTCGTGGCCAGCGGTGGCGAGAGCGTTGGCGAGGCTGCGGATGCCTTGTGCAAAGATGCCGTCGTCGTTGCTAATTAAAAGTTTCATTGAAATTTTTATAGGCCTTATAACAATACTAAACTAGATTCAACTAGGGCGATCGCTCTAACATCGAATTACTTATTACAAATTATCCGTAACTGCCGAAAATCTAAAATCTAAAATCTAAAATCAACAAGACTGTAGAGCCAAAATTGCGCTAAACTCAACTTGGCCCAAAACAGCCATCAATCTAAAATCTAAAATCTAAAATCTAAAATCAAAATGACTGTCCAGCTAAGCGACATTGAAACTCAACTAGAAACCCTCGGTCAAGAGTCAAAAAGTGCGATCGCCACTGCCAATACCCTCGAACAACTCGAACAGTTGCGCGTCGGCTACCTCGGCAAAAAAGGCCAACTGTCTCAAATTTTAGGCATGATGGGCAAACTGTCGCCAGACCAACGACCTAAAGTAGGTGCGATCGCCAATACAGTCAAAGAAGCCCTGCAAGCCGATTTAGAAGACAAGCGCGCCGCCCTCCAAACCGCCCAAATTGGAGCCAAATTAGCCTCAGAAACCATCGATGTCACCATGCCGGGGATTTTTCGCCCCCAAGGCCGCGTGCACCCATTAAACGCAGTCATAGACCGCGCTCTCGATATCTTTGTCGGCCTCGGATACACCGTCGCCAACGGCCCGGAAATGGAGACAGATTATTACAATTTCGAGGCGCTGAACACACCGCCCGACCACCCGGCGCGGGATATGCAAGATACATTTTACCTACCAGGCGGCGACTTGCTGCGGACTCAGACATCATCGGTGCAAATTCGCTACATGGAACAGCACAAACCGCCGATTCGGATTGTCTCTCCCGGCCGCGTTTACCGCCGCGATACTGTCGATGCTACTCACGCGGCAGTCTTCCACCAAATTGAACTTTTAGCAATTGATGAAGGTCTGACTTTTACTGACTTGAAAGGTACGATTAAAGAGTTTTTGCGGCAAATGTTCGGGCAAGATTTGCCGATTCGTTTCCGCACGAGTTACTTCCCGTTTACGGAACCTTCTGCCGAAGTTGATTTGCAGTGGAACGGCAAATGGCTGGAAGTTTTGGGCTGCGGAACGGTCGATCCTAACGTTCTTAAAGGAGTCGGTTTAGATCCAGAAAAATATACTGGGTTTGCGGCAGGTTTTGGTGTCGAGCGGTTCGCAATGGTACTTTATGAAATCGACGACATTCGCCGGGTTTATGCTAGCGATTTGCGCTTTTTGCGGCAATTTTAAAGAAGGGCTTCGGGTCGGTTACACGAGCCGTATAGAGGTCTTGGTCAATGTACATCAATCTTTCAGTTTCAAGTAAGTAAGTACAAATAAACATCACTTGGGGAGAGGGCGGGTTCTGCAACGATGACTCGCCCTTACTGTAGATAAGCGCTAAAGCCGCCCCTACAAGCCCCTGCAAGATATTATTGTTTTTTTGCGCTTACCTACTTATTTATTGTCTACTTGCTAAAAACACCCTTGATGCTGTCAACAGCGCTCTCGACAGCATTCTTGGTGTTATCAACTGCTTTCTGAGTCCGAGCTGAATCTTCCGATGCTCTTTTCTCAATTGTGGCCGCATCTTTCTTAGCTTTGCGCTCTACTACACTACCATCCTCCGATGATCGATCGACTTTAGCAGCATTTGTCTTGGCAGTTTCCTTAACCTTCTCTTCTGTATCTCGGATGAAGTTCTTGGCTCGTCCAGCATCTTTGCTGGCTTTTTCTTGAACCTTATCGCCCGCATCTGCTTCTGCTGCCATCGAGTTTACAGCAGGAGAGGCCATTGCTGCGGTGTTCGAGAAGAATGCACCAGACCACACGAAGGCCATCGCTGACACGCAAAGCATAGTTGCAGCCATCAAGCGCCCGACAGTCGAAAGCCGTTTCGTAAAATAATTCAGTTTCATAGAATACAAAAGGAGATATGACATTCTATTTTTACTCGATTTGAGCGCTCGGCGTAACCGTTCTCTAGATAGAGGTTATCCACCGACGAGCGGTTAAAAAAGTTCCCTCTTTTGATAGATGGAGGCAAGGAATGTCAGTCAATTTTAGATTTTAGATTTTAGATTTTAGATTTTAAATTTTAAATTTTAGAGTTGACTCCCCAGCCCCCATTGGGACGCTTGAACTTTGCTGAGTCGATTTTAGATTTTAGATTTTAGATTAAACAATTGATATCAAATCTGTTAGGAGCGGAATTATTCATATATCTCTGAGCTGCATCTGCGTGAATCAGCGTCAATCCCTTGTCATCTGCGGTCCGAGAAATTTTCTTTCTTTTACCGCAGATGAGGGCAGATAAACACAGATTAAGGTAGAGGAATTATATCAATTCCGGTTGCAGCTTCCGTGACTGTTGACTGGATTTTACCAAAACGATGCTGCCGGATTTGATATGAGTCCACAACCGGATCGCATATCGGCGCGCTTAAGTAGATAGGCGGGAAAAATTATCTTTATGCAACTAAACATTAACTAGCGTGAGTTAAGTTAAATTTAACACATTGTTTACGGCCAGTAAGTAGGTGCGACTGTCAAGCTATCATCAATCGGGCGATTGTTTTCATAAAATATCGCTTCTAAGGATTATTTCACGGAGTGACCATCGCTTTGGACTACATACATATTTTGCCCCTCACCTACTTATTTAGGAATAGGTTGTTCCCGAAATTGTGCGTAGGATATCCACATATAATACTTATAATGACTAATCACAATTTAGTAAAAAAGTCAATACCGTTTCATCAATTCCCTTTAGTTTCAAAGGCTTATATTTAACAATGCGATTTTCCTCAACATAATCTGCCACCGCCGCCGAAATTAGCACCGTGTTTGGTTCCGTCACCTCTTGCAAGCGGGCGGCAATATTTACGCTCGGCCCGATCGCAGTATAATCCGATCGATCAGGGCCGCCAAACATCCCCACCACCGCAGTACCCTGGTGAATTCCGCAGCGAAACCGCACCGGAGCCACCCCATTTTCCCCAACAATTCCCTGCTCCAACCAGCCCTTGTTAAGCTCCTTCAGAGATAGCACCATTTGCCTTGCAGCAGCGATAGCGCGGCGTACTTGCTCGTTAGGCGTTAGTTCCTCCGGCGCGCCAAAGAAAGCCATTACCGCATCTCCAACAAACTTGTCCACCGTACCGCCACTGTCAAAAATAGCCTTAGTCATTGCCGCCAAATATTCATTCAACAGCTCAGCTACCCGGCGCGAGCGCAGCGTATTTGCCATTTGAGTAAAACCGACTATATCGCTAAACAAAATAGTAATCAATCGCGGTTCCGGGCGCAAATCCAATGCCAATTCTCCAGCCGCAGCGGCCTTCACCATCGCCGGCGGCAAAAATCGGCGTAGCACCGACTCAGTTAAATAACTGTTCAACTGCTGCACTCGGCGCTCGTTTTGTTTGAGGGCGATCAAATTCCGCACTTCCGCCAACAATTCTCGATCGTTAAAAGGCTTGGACAAATAAGCATCAGCACCCCGTTCTACTCCTTCAATTCGAGTATCTTCGTCGGCTTTAGCAGTCAGCAAAATTGCCGGAGTTCCCTGCAATTCCTCATCCTCTCGAATCATCCGAATCAAATCCAAACCCGAGACTAAAGGCATCATCAAATCCGTTATAATTAAATTAGGGCGACGTTTTTTAGCCACGGCAAATCCTTCTTCTCCGTTGCGCGCCAGCAAAACTGCAAAACCGGAATCTCGCAGAATTGACGACACATAAAAGCGCAAATCTGGATTGTCGTCAACCACCAAAACAGTTCCCACTGCTGTTTCTGATCGAATCGGTTCCAGCGCCTCAAAATTATGATTCTCTGCCTCATTTTCCGACAAATCTGCCTCCACATCTGCCAGTTCCACCGCAGCTTTGGATGAGTGAAACTCCGCAGGTATTTCTAGTACCTGTTCCGGGGGCAAGTGAGTCGAACCGAAGTGCAGCCAAACGGTAAAAGTAGTACCTTCGCCGTAAACTGACTCAACTGAAATTTGACCGCCGTGGAGTTCGACCAATTCTTTGACAAGTGCCAAACCTAAGCCACTGCCTTCGTAGGAACGGCTAGCAGAACCTTCGGCTTGGTGAAAGCGCTCGAATAAATAGGGAATTTGTTCGGTGCGAATGCCTATACCCGTGTCTTTTACTTGCAACAAACAGTGAGCGCCAGCCGATTCAACTTTCAGGGTGATAGTTCCGCCTTCTGGGGTGAATTTGACAGCATTTGATAGCAGGTTGTAAATAACTTTGTCAAATCTTTCCAGATCCAAATAAAGTAAAGGACATTCTTGCAGTTGGGTAATTAAGTGCAGTCCTTTTTTCTCACAGTAAGCGCGGAACGACTCTGCGGTAGAGTAACAGAAACCGACTAAATCGCAGGGGCGAAAACTCGGCTGCATCCGTCCGGCATCGAGCCGCTGCAAGTCCAGCAGTTGATTTACCAAGCGCAGGAGGCGGCGGGAATTACGCAAAGCGATTACGGCTTGTTCGTAGGGCAAGTCTTCTTGGCGCCTGCAAGCTGATTCTAGAGGGCCGATAGTTAGAGTTAGAGGGGTGCGGAACTCGTGGGAGATATTTTGGAAAAATTCGGTTTTGAGCCGATCGGCTTCCAGAAGCCGTTCTGCCTGCTGTCTGGTAGTCTGGTAGAGGCGCGACTGCTGCACGGCTAGAGCAGCTTGAGTTGCGACTATTTGAGCCAGGTCAATATCTGAGATGTTCCAGCGGCGGATGCTGCGATTTTGGCGCAGGGAAATGCTGCCGATGATTTTGCCTTCTGAGAGTAAGGGAACGACTAACAGGGCGCGGGCTGGCGATCGAACTTGCAGTTCTGTAACATTTAACTCCGGGTGTTCATCGAGATCTTCGATCGCCACCGGCTCTTTTGATACCATAACTTGCAGCAACACCGGATTGCCCCGAATCGGCACCAAAGACTGTGGCAAAGAAGGATGGGCAAAAACCCAGGCGCGAGTGTTCTCAGCAGCATCGGCAGAAGTCGTCTCGTAGCCAAGAGGGTTCGCAACTACCTCTGGATTGTCAATAAAACCCTGTTCTACAGCCACGGTATCCCTATCTGTGTCGTATAGCCCCACGCATTGCACGTATTCATCATCTTCTGTCCACAGAGATAGGGCGCAGCCGTCAACTTGCAAAGCTTGGCCGAGTTGTTGAGTAATGGCTGCAAAAATATTTTGGGGATCGAGACTCGATCGAATTGCCGTAGTAATAGTATTAACTAAGGCCTCGCGCTTGGCCAGCGCCCGCACCTGTTCGTAAGCTCGGGCTTGAGAAAGCGCCAAAGCCGCTTGGTCTGCCACCGTAATTACCAACTGTACCTCGTGGTCTTGCCACTGGCGCGGTTGATCGAACTGGTGCAGCGCCAAGACTGCCATCAGTTCGATTTTGTAAAACAGCGGTACGATCAAGCTCGATCGAATATTCGCAGCTTCGTAAGCCTGCTGTCGTTGTTGATTATCCGAGTTTAAAACTCGATCGTCAGTTTGGGCATCTTGAATCACCTCCACATCCAGAGTTTCCCAAACCAAATCCGGCAGCAAATCCGGGGAGAGTTCGGCAGCAGAAGCATCTCCGGGCATCGCTTCCTCATCGCCCCGCAACCCTTGAGTTTCTGCCTTCTGGTAAACGAACCACTCATCGGCAACTTGGCCGTCTTGGAACGGCCGCAGCAGACAGCAACTCACCTCAAACATCTGCCCGACAGTTTCCACAATTCTTTGCAGCATTTGCTGGTAATTGGGAGCCGATCGGATAGTATTGGTAACGGCATAAAGCAGCGATTCTTGGCTCAAAGCACGGCGCAGTTCATTGGTGCGCGTTTTCAGAAGATTGTGAGTCTCAACAGCTTGACTGACAAGATTTATCAGCTCTTGAGCATCCCAAGGCTTGGTAACGTATTTGAATACTTTGCCAGCATTAATAGCTTCAACTAAATCTTCAACATCCGTATAGCCAGTTAAAATAATTCGGATCACGTCGGGGTACTGAGCCGCCGTCAGGCTGAGAAACTCCGTACCGCTCATTTTTGGCATTCGCTGGTCGGAGATAATCACCGCAACTTCTCCCTCTTTTGCCAAAATTTCGAGGGCAGCGGGGCCAGATTCGGCTCTGAGCACTTTGTAGTCTCGATGAAAGGTGCGGTAAAGCAAGTCGAGGTTATCCGGTTCGTCATCGACGATCAGAATTTTTAGCTTAGGATTTTCTTGGGAATTCATGCACCGTTCTCCTGTGCCCCGGGGCTGTTCGATTTAATAAGTCTGATCAAAGGAAGAATTCGCCAATTCAAAATGCAGAAGTCATACCATTTTCGATTTTCGATTTTTGATTTTCGATTGCGAATGGCTGATGACCTAAGGGTTGAGATTTTGCCTAGAGTGCCATTATTTTGGGAAAAAAGTATCACAATAATTCGTGGATATGAAGTTGTTGTGAGTGTGCGAGGCAAGCATCAACCTTGATTTTTGATGTCTGGGTTTTCAATTCGGAATTCTTCTGAGCCACAGTTATCTGTCGTGCACCCCAATTTTATTATTTAATGATATTCACATAAACTCGTCTCCCGATAATTTTCTTTCACCCCTTACCTTTATGCAGCAGGAGAGCAAACACAAATCTGGCCATTTTAACTGCCGTCTGGATATCTCAGAATACATAGGAATAACCGTCCTGATTGTGAGTTGACTTGCAAAATTTATGTTTGATCCTGGCTCCTGGGACTGTTTTATTTGGTATGTGAAAGCTGCCCGCAGCAAGATACAATAGACAACCAACATCTTCGCCTGTGTTTTTTCCTACAAGTAACAGCAACTTTAACAGTCAGCCAAGGATACCGACCACAATCCGGCGCGGATCCCCTGACTGATATTCGGGGGTGGCCCACAGACCACAGAGGTGTCTGTGGGAGTGACGCAATTGCTGTACCATTTTAGTTAGACTTGCACTTTTTTCCCCGATCTCGGCATTTTTTTTGCCTCCTGCAGACCAACGCCCAAGCCAATTACTGTGGCTAAACACCGCAAGCTCGAGCATCCATCTGTTAATCTTAGCTAGGGATGTACTCTGTGGAAACCGATCAGTCGATTTTAGATTTTAGATTTTAGATTTTAGATTTACTCCACAGATGAATCGGGGAGCTTGAACTAGGGTCTAAAATTTTTATCTGTCCCCGACGAGTGTCGGTGGCTTGTATCGGTTTTTGGGCAGGGTCAATCAGCTCGATCGAGGTTTTGAAGGTCTCGCGCGCCGGAGAGTATCGAACCGACGGGGAAAACCCCTGCAGACTGTTTCCAGGCATCCAAATTTAAATTGGAAGTTGGGAAAGTACCCCCTAGCTCAACAGGTAAGGCCGGTTCGATCGGGGACGGGCGATGGATTGCCCAGAACTGCTCAAAGCTGGGGTGCCAGGTCGGGGGGCGGCGGGGAACATCCGACGCGCCAGCGCGCCCGGTGTTAGTCTGATCAGTCGTGGAGTTTTTCAACTACCGCTTGACGAATAAATTATATTCGATCGGGTATTTCCGTAAGCAGAGAGCGGTAAGATTGCGGGAACCTGACGTTAAAACCTTTGTGATTGTTTTTAATACCTTGCCCGCTAAGCTGTCGCGCCTTTAATTTGTAATCTACTGTTTACTTAAACCCTTGTGACGCTGGTCGAAAGCCAGGGATCAAGCTTCAATTTAAAGGCCAAATAGCTTATCCACCAATCTAGTATTAGGGGATGAGTTTTATTTTTTCATAAGTAGAGGGTTAAATTCTAAAAATTTTCCATTTACCTCAAATACTACTTAAAGTCAAACACAAAAAAATGTAATTTAATCTGGCTAATAAACTCTGCCTAGAAGTTACGTTATAAGATCAGTATAACATCAGTGAATTTTCTAAGAGGGGTAGCTTAGAAACCCGCGTAAAAAAATTAATATAGTGGCCTGGCATTGTGAATCCTTCATTTTTTTCCTCACCATCTCACCAACAACAAACTCCCGGACTTTCTGGTTTTTCGATCCGGGTGGCTGCGCCCAACGATTTGACGCAGCTAGCGGATATTTTAGCCATGAGTTTTCACTCCCGCGAGGGGTTGGTAGAATGGGTGTATCCAGTGTTGCGTTTGGGCATTTACGAAGATTTAAAAAATCGACTGCGTTCTAAGGCAGAACATTACATTTGTCTGGTTGCTGAGCTAGTCTCGCGCGAGGAGGGAACGCAGAATTATAGATCGCACCGAGATCAGCGCATGGCAGGAACAGTAGAAATGGCTCTGCGTTCTCGCTTTCCTTGGCAAATACCGAGTTCTGACTATCCGTATTTGTCGAATTTAGCCGTTCACCCGGACTATCGGCGACAGGGCGTTGCTCAACAATTGCTCAGCAACTGCGAGGACACAGCCAGAGAATGGGGATTTTCTGAGATTTACCTCCACGTTCTGGAAAATAATCACGCGGCGCGACAGTTGTACTATCAAGCCGGCTATCGCTTGCAACAGGTGGATTGGAATTGGACTGGTTGGCTGTTCGGTCAGCCGCGCCGGCTGTTTTTACGCAAGCAGATTTCGCTATCTTAAGCTAATTATTGGAATTGATCATGGGGAATTGGGGCGAAGCAGGAAAAAGGAAAAAATAGCTATCCGTGTATCTCTTCTTTCCTTCTATTGTGAATCAATGGAACGGGGAATGGGGAATTATCGATAATTTTTAGTTTGCTCTTACGCCCGATCGCACAACACACTACAATTAGTTGGTAGTAAACACTTGAGCTACCCACCCTTGTGTACCTGGGAACACCTGAAAAACCCCATACAAAGTTATATCAACTCCCGTATCCTCCTCAGACGTAAAAACCCGTCAAGAATCACGGAAGTTGCAACAGTAATTAATATAATTAATCTGGGTTAATCTGTGTTTATCTGCCTGTATCTGCGCTAAAAAAAAGATAATTTCTTAACCGTAGATGACAAGGAATTGACGATAATTCACGCCGCTAAAGATAATAGATTCATGAATAATCCCGATGCTAAAAGATTTGATATTATACCAAATCAGGCTTGAATACACCTTTATTTTTTAGCATTTTAGAGAGGGACAAAAGGCAACTGTAAGAGCGATGTCAAGGGCCCAGTGCAACAAAGTTTCTAACCCGGATTGAGTATTGTGAGGAACGCCACAGAAGTTCTGATCTGCTGTGGCGTTTTGTTCGCTAGAACAGGAGACTTTCGCCGCCAATTCTAGAGCTCAGAGAGATTTGGTAGGAAATCCGAGGAGCCGATCGCCCCGTTAATCCCAACCAGATTCGCTAAAACCCGATCGGTTCCTGCTACTCGCAGCAACGTACCGTTGGGAGTGGCGCTAAATTGCAACTGCTGGAAACTCACCCCACCGCTCAAAACAAACTTATCGACGCCTACCTCGAAGTTAATCACAGTATCAGTGCCGCCCTCACCATTCAACACAAATTGATCGCTCCCAATACCTCCAATTAAAGTATCGTCGCCCAAGTCGCCAAACAACCAATCGTCTCCAGCGCCCCCATTGAGCAGGTCGTTATCTTTACCCCCAATCAGGGTATCGCTGCCAGCATCTCCGTTGATAGTATCTTGGCCTTCGTTGCCGTAGAGCAAGTCATCGCCGTCACCGCCGTTGATGCAGTCTTGTTGGTTGTTTGCGCCCACCGAGAAAGCCCGGTTATCAGCACGATCGCCATAGATGGTATCGTTGCCCTCGCCACCGCAGAGTTCATCGCTGCCGTCACCGCCGTAAATCAAGTCGTCGCCCTGATCTCCGTGTATGAGGTCGTTAGCTTTACCGCCGTAAATCAAGTCGTTGTCTTGACCGCCACTGATAGTATCGTCACCCTCATCGCCGAACAGCACATCAGCACCGATGCCACCAAAGAGCAAGTCCTGGCCGCCAACATCTTGAGCTCGACTTCGAGCACCGCCGTACATGGTGTCGTCGCCGCTGTCGCCAACAAGGGTATCAGAGCCGAGTTCGCCCCAAATCAAGTCATTATCTTTGCCACCCCAAACACAATCATTGCCTTTACCTGCTTGCACGGTATCATTACCGTGGCCGCCGCCGATGATGTCGTTGCCGCTGTCCCCAAAGATTAAGTCTTGTTCGCCGAGATCCCCGATGGACTGGGAACTGCCACTGTCGCCGAGCAGAGTATCAGCTCCTTGGCCGCCGTAGAGGGTATCGGAGCCTAATTGACCGTAGATAATGTCCTGGCCTTTACCTCCGTAAGCGCGATCGTTATCTTTGCCTGCAACGAGCGTATCGTTGCCTTGTTGGCCGTTGAGGAAGTCGTTACCGAAGCCTCCGTACAGCAAGTCGAGTCCCTGGGAGTCGCTGGCCCTTTGGTCGCGGATGCCCCCAAACAAGCTGTCGGAGCCGATGCCACCAAACAACGTATCGGAGCCGAGTTCGCCCCAAATCAGGTCATTTTCTTTACCTCCAAGGGCAATATCGTCACCTTTGCCGGTATGGATGGTATCGTCGCCCTCGTTGCCGTTAATGAGGTCTGCACCCTCGCCTCCGAAAATCAAATCGCGAGCATCGTCAGGACTCTGGGAGTTTTTCTGCCCGGTGTCTCCGAGAATCGTATCCGCACCTCGATCTCCAAACAGGGTGTCAGAGCCTAAGTCGCCGGCAATCCAGTCGTTCTGTTTGCCTGCAAATACGATATCGTTGCCCTCGTCTCCGTAAACAATATCGGTGTCAATGCCGCCAAAAATCGTGTCATTGTCTTCGTTGCCGTAAATTTCGTCTGCGCCGTCTTCACCTAAAAGCAGGTCGTTGCCTTCAAAACCGACGATTTTTTGGTTGCCTTTGGTGTCTACGATGAAGTCATCGCCGTCGGTTCCTTTGGTGGTTTGTCCCTCGGAAAATTGTGAAATAGGCCGGACAAATCCAACTGCAGGTGGTTGCTGCGGGGGCGCAAAGTTAATTCCCGGTTTTTCAATAATGGGCTGACACAAACAGTCAGTATCTGGTTCGGCGATCGGATTTGAGATGGGCGCCGGAATCGGCGCTGGAGTTGGCGTCGGAGTTGGCGTCGCAACTAGGACAGCAGCAACAGTAGCGGTAGCAGGGCTGGTAGCGCCGCTGTTGTCGGTGGCGCTGTAGGTAAAAGTGGCTCCGGTAAAGCCGTCTGTGGCTTGGAAAAATAACTGCCGGCTCTCTGCTGGCGTCAGCACTTGACCTAGTGTTACCGGCACGCCACCATTGGCTGGCTCTCCTAAAAATAGCACTCCTTGGTTAGAGGGTGGCAGACTGGTGATTGTGAAAGAGACGATCGTCCCATCGGGGTCAGTTCCTCCCAATCCTCTGGCTAACGTAGTGTTGGGCGGAATGCTGAAGTTAGCATTGGTGGCAACTGGCGGTTGGTTGGGCCCTGGAAGAAAGCCAGAAACAGTAGCAGTAGCAGGGCTGGTAGCGCCGCTGTTGTCGGTGGCGCTGTAGGTGAAATTGGCTGCGGTAAAGTCGCCTGTGGCTTGGAAAAATAACTGCTGAAGTTGATCTGGTGTGAGCACTTGACCTGCTGTTACCGCCACGCCACCATTGGCTGGATCTCCTAAAAATAGCAGCCCTTGGTTAGAAGGTGGCAGAGTGGTGATTGTGTAAGAGACGATCGTCCCGTCTGGGTCGGTTCCTCCCAGTCCCATTACTAACGTGCTGCTGTTGGGCGGAATGCTGAAGTTGACATTCGTGGCAACTGGCGGTTGGTTTCCCAGAATCGGTGGTGGTGTCGGTGTGGGAGTTGGTGCTTGAGTTGGTGTTGGTGCGGGAGTTGGTGTTGGTGCTGGAGTTGGTGCTGGAGTTGGTGCTTGAGTTGGTGTTGGTGTTTGAGTTGGAGTTGGTGCTGGAGTTGGTGCTGGAGTTGGTGTGGGCGTTGGCGCTATCAGTCCAGCCACAGTAGCGGTAGCGGGTGGACTGATAGCACCGCTGTTGTCTGTAGCGCTGTAGGTGAAATTGGTTCCTGTAAATTTGCCCGTTGTGAAGAAAAACAGTTGCTGCAACTGTGCCGGAGTCAGGACTTGACCGGGTGTCACCGCAACGCCACCGTTGGCTGGATCTCCTAAAAACAGGACTGCTTGGTCTGCTGGGGGCAGGGTGTTGATGGTGTAAGAGAAGATCGACCCGTCGGGGTCGCTTCCTCCCAATCCTGTGACTAACTGGCTGCTGTTGGGCCCTAGGCTGGAGTTCGCATTGGTGGCAACTGGCGGTTGGTTGGGATTTGGAGTTGGAGTTGGAGTTGGTGGAGTTGGTGGAGTTGGTGTGGGCGCTATGAGTCCAGCCACAGTAGCGGTAGCGGCTGGACTGATAGCACCGCTGTTGTCTGTAGCGCTGTAGGTGAAATTGGTTCCTGTAAAGTTGCCCGTCGTCAAGAAAAATAGTTGCTGCAACTGTGCCGGAGTCAGGACTTGACCGGGTGTCACCGCAACGCCACCGTTGGCTGGATCTCCTAAAAA
>NZ_JAUBSB010000031.1:0-73264 GCF_036702135.1 Microcoleus sp. LAD1_D3
GTTTTGAAGGAATATATTAGAAATCAAGAAAAGCCGTCCTAGAAGGACGGGGCTTGAATCCCGTTTTTTTGGTCACTGCCACCTGGCTCACAAGAAAGCGGGTTTATCCTACTTCCCCTTGGGCATGGTCTAACAATTTTCATTAATTCAGGGGGTAAGCCGTGCATCTCACTAGAGAAAATTGCCTCAATTATTCCTCTCTCAGTACGAAAACGCTCTGTATCTGATGGAATTTGAATATTCTTTGCATCATCTAGATGTACTTCCACTGGATCTTTAGACGATGGAGTTTGATTGTTACTCCGCATCGCCTGTTCACGTCGAAGTTGTCTCTGTATTTTTTCTTGCTCTTTTACTTCATTTCGCTTACGGATTTGTTCATCATAAAGTTGCTTCAACTCATCTTTGCGAACTTGTCCAACCACAGTAATTGTGAGCGAATCTAGCCATTCAGGAAGGGCATTAATAGGATTGCACCATATTTGTTCAATATGATAAAATAAACTATCTCGTTGCTGCTGAGGAATATCTTTTGGGTCTAGCCAGACTTTACCGACCTTTTCGCGATCGCTATTATCAACTTCGTACCAAAAGTTAATATTGGCGAAGGAGCCAGCGTCTAATTCATTTGCCAAATTTGGGTAATCACACTTGATTTTTTTGATGTGAAACCAAACATTTTTTTTATGTCGTTGATTAGCATTCCTAAATGTGCGGCTTACAAAGCCGAAACCTCTTTCTGTATTGTATTCCTGAACCTGACCAAATTCGACTTCCATTATTACAACTCCCAGTTAAATAGGGATTCCCATGATGATATAATATGTCAATCCCACAAAAAAATCAAGCCAAATACGTGCGATCGCCCGCAAATATTTTGAGACATTCAATAATGTAAATGTCAGATTAGATATAGGTGGGTGATGGGTTTCCTCGACTACAACAGCGCAACTACAAACTTATTAACACAGGACTCATAAATATGATTTTAGGTTTCGATCCAGGTAAAGACAAGTGCGGCATCGCTGTAATGGGTATAGATAAGAACGTCTGCTACCATCAAGTTGTGCTGTCGGAAGCAGCGATATCTACTATTCAATCTCTGTGCGAACAGTTTTCTATTGAGTTATTGGTGATGGGAGATCAAACAACTTCTAAGAGTTGGAAACACAAACTGACGCAAAGTTTGTCGCCTGCGCTCAAAATTGTTCAGGTTGATGAGAGATACAGCAGTTTAGAAGCGAGGGAACGCTACTGGCAAATGTACCCTCCGACAGGAGTTCAGCGCTTAATTCCGAAGGGGATGCGAACGCCACCGAGACCAGTGGACGATATTGTGGCGATCGTCCTAATTCAGAGGTATTTAAACAAAAGTTAGTCAATTTTATAAGCGTTACCACTGATGAGCTTTGATAATTAAGGAATCAATATGTTTGGGCTGCTCTTGAATTTTTAACTTAAATAAAATACACCCTGAATTTAGTGAATTTATCATTAAATAACAGTTAGTGTTACTTGATGACAGCTTCCGTCAAAATTACCTTACCATTCTGGCGGACTTGTAGGCGTTCCGGGTTAATCGAATAGATAATATTGCCGTTAGTCGCTTCATAAGTTCCGTCGTCACCTGTCGTTACTTGCATGACATTGATTTGGGTGCCATTTATTTTGCTGAGGCCGCGGTAAAAAATATCGCCTTCCTGGGTTTTGCAAATGTATATAGAAAAGTTGGGCGTTGCGAAAAATTGCACCATTTCGGCCCTCGGACATCCCTCAACTTGAGCAATTTGCAGCGGTTGATTATTGCCCAAAGTGTTGGGTGCGATCGCCGGGACTTTGGCAATCGGTTGATTTAGTGCTGTTGCTTTTGCTGAGGCTGTCAAAAAGCCGTGAAGCGAAGCTATCCCGAAGGGAATCGCACTAATCCCCACCATAACTAGAACTATTCCTTTAATGCCCTTAACTCTATCTTTATAAAACATCTTGTCACTCCTGGTTTTAACTATATAATTACATCTTAAGCGATCTTTGCTGGATATTAATAATATTTAATATCAGAGGTGAGGTGGGTGCACCAACAACCTAAACCCTCGGTTTAAGTAAGGTGCGAACTGCGCGCCCTACACCAGTGAAAATACATAAGTATGTCAATGCGCTCGAAGGAAAGCAATCTCTTGCATTGATGACAATTGTACGATCGTATGACTTGTGCAGGCTGATCTAAGAAACCCTGTTCCTTCAGGCATTTCTCATTACTCAAGCTGTTATTTTCGTAGAAACCGGCTTTCTAGCCCCCCATCTCGAACTGACTCAGTTACACGGTAATGTTTATTTGCGCTTACCCATTTATTAAATAATAAAAAGGGAAAGAAAAGATACATTTTCCTTCCCATTCCCCCTTTTTTAAGGCACAATTCCTGACTGCGAACCTTGTAATTAATTAACTGCTGCCAATTGTTTGCCTTTGATTTCCACAGGCGCCGTTAATGCCTCTTCCAAATCCGCACAGCCGAGTTTTTCCTCCAAAATAGCCATCACTTCGCGGCCGAAATCATTGGAATTCCGCTGCCAAGCTTCTAAACAAATTTGTCCGAAAAACGAACCCAAAGGTTCGGGATTCCACAGCAATTTGCGCGCTGTCCAAGGCATCAAACTCATCGGATCGTAACCCGGTTGCAGAATCTCCTGTTTAAAGGCGTATTCTTCCAAAATTGTGTGCGGCTGCAACCCGATAAAGAAAATCGCGGGTTCCACTTTATCGGCTCCGAAAATTCGCTCTAATTCTCGGTGATAAGCAATAGTTTGCCGGATGGTTTCAAAGGTTTCGTCAATGACGTTAAACGAGTAATTAACGGAAACCAGATCATTGTAACCTGCTGCTTTTAAATCGCGACAATTTTCCAAAACTACTCGCAAGTTGTAGCCCATCCGCATTTTCCTAACCAGTTCCTGGGAACCGCTGGTGATGCCGATCTCAAAGTAATTCATCCCCGTTTTTACCATCAAATCACACAACTCTGGTGTGAGATTATCCGCACGGATGTAAGCAGCCCAGTGGATGTCAGTCATGCCGGCGGCGATGATTTTTTGCAATAATTCAACTGCATCGTCGATGAATTTGCGTGCGGGGATAAATTGAGCGTCGGTAAACCAGAAATTGCGGATACCTCGATCGTACAATTGCCGAATCTCCGCTACCACCTCATCCGCTGGATTGATCCGCACTTGTTTCCCTTCAATCACCGTATAAATGCAGTAACAGCAATTATGAGGACAGCCGCGCTTGGTTTGGACTCCGACGTAGAAGTCCATATCCTGTAGATAATAGGAAAATTCCGGCCAAATGGTTTCGATGTAGTTATAATCGCAAGCAGTTTTCTCGATGTTGGCTGGCTTTTCGTGAATTAGCCTCGCGCGCGGCACGGTTTCTCCCACCACATAACACCTTTCCTCGGCCACATCTTCGCCCTTAATCAACTTCTCCAGCAAAGCTTCGCCTTCCCCCACCGAAACCACAGTTCCCGCCGGCAAACTGCGTCCCAACTGCTCGTAAAACACGCTCACAGCACCGCCACCGACCACTGCACGAGCTTCGGGGCGGTATTTCCGGGCCCGCTTCAATCCGCGCTTAATCAGTCCCAAATTGCGCCAGAGTTCGGTGTAGTAAGACGTGGCTAAACGCAGTCCTCCGAGTGCTCCCCGGAACTTGATTAGCAGGTTTTTGGCGTAGTAAAACTCGAAGGCATTTTGCAGCGGATTGCCGCCTCTACCGCCCACGGGCGCGTAAATTTGAATGTCCCGCCAAGAGAAAACCAGCAGAGTCGGCTTAAACTCGTCTATGCTGGCATCCAAAGCTTTAGCGAAATCCAGGGGTGGCACCGCACCTAAATCGAAAATGCGCTGTTCGACATCGGGAAACAGCTTGTGTACGTGATCCGAAAGATAGACAACTCCGATCGGGAAAATCGGATTGCAAGGGAGGCGAACGTACAGGACTCGGTTTTCTCGGTTTTCCATGATTGCCATATCCTAAAGTGGAACTTTTTCAGCTATGTTAATATTCTTTTAATATAACTTTACAATCTGTCTAATTTTCGCAATTTGACATTAAATATTCTTAAATTTTTCTATTTGGCTCAAGGCCGAGCTTGTTGGTGTCGATCGGCGAGAGCAGCAGAAAAAAGCTAATTTTTAAGTAAATACAGCGTATTTTGACAGAAAATCCCAGCGGGGAGTTAAAAACCAGATATTTATCCGGTTAAATTTAAATTTAGGTACGATCGGTCTCTCATGTATTGGGGAGTTGGTAGTCGGCTTTACAGTAGCCGGGATCGCCTAGTGTTAGCCTGAGAAGATAACTAAAACTTTTAGGCAAGGCTCCCTCAGCAGTTATGGCTCAAATTCTTGACCCCGTACCCTCAGACATTGACAGCAAGATTCTGTGCTGCTACGTCAACGCCACCAGTCAAATTCAGATTGCTCGCATCGCCAACATTCCTAACTGGTACTTTGAACGAGTAGTGTTTCCCGGACAGCGCTTAGTGTTTGAAGCAATACGGGCCGCAGCATTGGAAATTCACACCGGGATGATGGCTAGTGCAATTTTGTCGGATAAAATTCCTTGCGATCGCTTGCAGATTAACGAAGGCCCCTATTCAAACGTCAATCCTAGCAGATCCCCAGAGGCAGTTCAGAGCGATCGAGCAGTAATGGCCGGCCGCCCCAAATCCCGAGAACTCTCAGAACCTTTGACTGTACCGGCACTAACCGCCGTCGATTAATCGAAGTTGTGAGTTTTGAGTTATACATTGTCAGTTAATTGATAACTCTGCGCTCAAAATTCCAACTTCTGCAAAGTGGTAAAAACTCAGCACTTAAGAATCAAAGTTTCTGAAATGAATTTTATATCAAAACTCACAACTGCAAATATTGTCCGGTTTTTCGTATTTCCCTGAGTTTTGTTGGCGGGATCGACAACTGTGCAAAAATATCCTTAAACAGCTTGTCGAATTTCAGCCATGTCAGCACAACCGATCGCATTTCCCCCATCTTCGGCCCCAGTATTTAAGCCGGCGGTATTCCGGCTTTCTCCCCTGATTAGAATCACGCTGTTGAGCTTGTACACAGCCCTGACAATTCCATTGCCGTTTTTGTCGGAAGTAACGAAAGCACCGGTACCCCCGGCCGCACTCTGGGCGGCAATAGTTGTCGGGGCTGTGGGCCTGTACGGCGTGCTCAGTGAAAGGGTAATTTTGAGCGAGGAAGGGATTGAAGTCACATATCCCAACTGGTTTCCGCGTTTTTTTCGCAAGGGTTGGTCGCTACCTTGGAGTGAGGTGAAAGCTCTCAAACCTCGATCGACAGGTCAAGGAGGTTTAGTTTACTATTTTTTGAGTCATTCGGGTGAAGGTTATTTGCTGCCAATGCGAGTGGCTGGGTTTGGTAAATTAGTCGGTTTGGTGGAAGCAAAAACAGGTATTGATACTAGAGATGTCCGCCCTTTGTCGCAGCCTTGGATGTATCTTATTTTGCTCTTCTGTACGCTGCTGCTGCTGTTGGTGGATGCGTGGACGATGGTCACGGCGATCGGGCTTAAAGGTAATCTGTAATATTATGTCCGGTACAATAACTGTTATAAAGTTGGTACTGAGGAATTTAGTCCTCATAAAACTTGCTCGGACTGAAGTCCTGAATAAGCGGTACTGCATTTAGTTTTTATATTTGGGGCGGGCTAAGCTGTCGCGCATTTAAATTGCACGTTAGAGGCGGGCGGGACGCCCAACCCCTACTCCCCACAAAAGTTTGATTGTTTTTTGACGTACAATTTAAAGGCAGAACAGCTTAGAAGCAACTGCCCACAAGATTGTCCATCAAAATAAGTATATAGATTAAACGCGCGATTACTTACAAACCTCTTTGATTGTGATAGTTTATGTGGCTAAGATTAGCTAAAAAACATTGAGCTAGTTTGCATTTTTAAAACTCTTAAAATTTTTGTGGGGAGTAGGGGTTGGGCATCTTGCCCGCCCCAAATATGCAGGTTAAATGTGGAACATCTTATTATCCAACACGCGCAAAAAAGAAAAACCCGGTTTCTTTAAGAAGCCGGGTTTTTGCGTATTCTATTGTTTATTTAAGCTACTTAACTCCAGCCGATCGCCGACTGTTAGGTGATTCGTAGTAAACTCCAGAACCTGTATCCGAAACAAAATGACAATCCCAGTAAGAGCGAATAAAGCTCTTCCAAATTGGCTCGGTTGACTTGCGATAATAATCGCCCAAGACTGGTTTAATTGCTTCTGTTGCTTCCTTCAAGTGATAGTGTGGCATTGTCGAGAAAATGTGGTGGGCTACGTGGGTGCCGATATCGTGATGGATGGAATTGATGATTCCGTAGTCGCGATCGATCGTAGACAATGCACCTTTCAAGAAAGACCAATCTTTACCGCGATACCAAGGAATATCAGCTTCTGTGTGGTGCAGGAATGTGACCAAATCCAGCCACATCACGAACACTACATAGGGAACCAAGTAGAACTTGAGTAAAAACAGCCAACCAAACTGATAGGTTAGGGCGCCTAAAAAGCCTACCATCAGTACCAAGGATGCGGAACTCGTCAACACATCCCATTTTTCGGACGGACGGAAAATCGGGCTACCGGGCATGAAGTGAGAACCTGCCCGATCGGGCGATCGCCGAAATAGATAAATTGGGTAGGCAAATAACATCAAATAAAAGCGTCCCAGCTTTTCGTACCAAGGCATTTGATTGTATTTGCTCTCCGATACCGGATACCAGCTTTCATCGTTATCTAAGCTGCCTGTATTTGCGTGGTGGGTTCTGTGACTAATCCGCCAACCGTGGAAGGGCACGAGAATTGGAGCGTGGGAGAGGTGTCCGATAAGGTTGTTGAGCCATTTGCTCTTAGAAAATGAACCGTGTCCGCAGTCGTGGCCCACTACAAACAATGCCCAAAACATGGTTCCCTGCATCAACCAAAAGATTGGATAAAACAGCCAGGAATCGACGGTGTAGGCGATCGCATACAAACCTGCGATGATGCCAATATCTAAAAAGAAATAAGCCAGAGATTTCCATGCCGAGGGCTCAAAACAGTGGGCTGGAATGGCTGCCTTGATATCTTGAAGAGTAAAAGGTAACTCTGTTGTACGAGAGGACGAGTCTTGATTGCTCGGGGGATTGAGAACAGTATTTGATTGCACGAAGTTTCCGATTTAAGCTGACTTGAGAAACCGCATTCCGCCTTGTAACAGTCAATCGATTTTAGATTTTAGATTTTAGATTTTAGATTCACTCCACAGATGAATCTGGGGGCTTAAACTAAGATCTAAATTCTTTGGCTCTCCCGGACAGGAGTCGGGGGGCTGTATCCCTATGCAGGTGAGGTAACATTCAACCTGCAAGGAGCCATATTTTTACTCTGCAAGGGTTTCTAAAGTTCTTTAGTTCGCAGGATTAGCCCGTCCGCGATTCTCAAGCAAGTTGGCTTGTGGAATACTTGTGTGGGAAAAATTAGTGCGATCGACCCTGTTATCTGAAAAAATCTCATGTGCCCGTTGTTGGTGCGAAATGCGACTTCAATCTGAGAGTGGACATCTGGAGGAACTACCTCCAGTCTGCAGGTAGCATACAGCGTTTCGAGCAGGAATTGTGAACGAGAGTGTAGGGAAAAACCATCGATTTTAGATTGGCGATTTTAGATTCAAGCACAAATCTCCAATCTCCAATCTCCAATCTCCAATCTCCAATCCGAGTGTTGGGTTTCACACAAGTTCTACCCAAGCGACTGTTCACTACAGTTCACCAATTCTGCAAGAATTGCTAAAGCTAAGTTAATGTAACATTTCTACACACATTCTGACAATGACTTACCAGAAAAACTTGAAAATCCCTAAATTGCGGAAAGTGGCGGGCGATCGCTTTCTCGCTTTTTGATTTTTTAGGTTCCAGCTTTTTCTAATATGAGCTTAGACCGTTTTACCATTTCTGGAACGTCGATCGGATAATCGCCAGTGAAACACGCCGAACAAAAACTCATCGGGTCTTCGTTAGTCGCCTTCAGCATTCCATCCCAACTCAAGAAAGCCAAAGAATCAACCCCAATTTGGGCGCCTATTTCTGCGACTGACTTAGTAGCCGCAATCAACTGATCTTGATTGTCGGTGTCGATCCCGTAGAAACACGGATGAGTCACCGGCGGCGAGGAAATTCTCATGTGAACTGCGGTTGCACCCGCATCCCGCAAGGCTTTGACGATTTTGCGGCTGGTAGTACCGCGCACGATCGAATCATCGATAATAATTACTCGCTTCCCTTCCAAGACATCTTTGAGAGGGTTGAGTTTCATGCGGATTCCTGACTCCCGCATTGTCTGAGTCGGTTGAATAAAAGTGCGCCCCACGTAGCGGTTTTTAATCAATCCTTCGGCGTAAGGAATGCCGGAAGCTTGAGAAAAGCCGATCGCCGCCGGGATTCCAGAATCGGGAACGCCGATGACTATATCAGCATCAGCGGGAGATTCTGCTGCCAACAAACGCCCGATCCGCAGGCGGTAGCTGTACAAACTTTCACCTTCCATTTGGCTATCGGGGCGAGCAAAATAGATCATTTCAAAGATGCAAAGTTTGCGTTTCTGCTGCTGGCTCCAGTGGAAGGAAGCCATACCTTCCTCTGTAATCCAAACTAATTCCCCGGGTTCTACGTCGCGCAAAAATTCAGCACCGATAATATCCAAGCCACAAGTTTCCGATGCTAAAACGTATCGTACCGGAGTTGTGGGCAGGATGCCAATTACCAGCGGGCGGACGCCGTGCGGGTCCCGGACTCCCATCACGCCTTTGGGGGTGGCGATCGTCAAACTAAAGGCTCCTTGGCACATAGCAAAGGCACTGATCGCTGCTTCCAGCCAGTCTTTGCCCTTGTCTACCTCGGAGCCGATCGCCACTGCGATCGCCTCTGAATCCGTCGTACTGACAAATTCGCACTTCCGAGACAGCAATTCTTCCCGCAATTCTTTGGTATTGACAAGATTTCCGTTATGTGCTAAGGCGAGACTTCCCAAACGGGTTTGGACGACAACAGGTTGAGCGTTGACAACCCGCGACGAGCCGGTAGTAGAGTAGCGAGTGTGGCCTACGGCTAAGTTACCGGGCAAGTGACCTAAACTCGATTCGTTAAAGACTTGGGAAACCAGTCCCATATCTTTGTGCAGGTGGACTTTTTCACCTTCAAAAGTGGCAATTCCTGCTGATTCCTGACCGCGGTGCTGCAAAGCATACAAACCGAAGTAGGTCAACTTGGCGACATCTTCACCCGGTGCGTAGATACCGAAAACGCCACAAGCTTCCTCGGGCTTGTCGGGTTTGCTAGAATGCTCGTCAGCCGCGAAGGAATGGTTGGGAATCATAGATGGATGGGTTCCTAATGGGGAAGGTGGGTTAGGGGGACAATTTCAGCGGGAAATCTGGTTTGCGAAAGCGTCGCATAACTTAACATTCCCTTAATCTTGCCACGGATCTGTCATTATTTCCAAGTCGTGTAGCATTTCAGACAGAAGCGATGCGGCGTTTAATGGCATTGTAGTATCGATCGCCCCCCAATCCTATACTAACCTTGATTAAGGGCGGGCGAGGGATTTGTCGAGGGATTCGGCGATTGTCAAACGAAGTCGGCGCAACGCGAGACTGAAGAGATCGGCTATCGTGCAATGGAAAACAAATTAGAAACTTGCTTGAGGGGCTTTTTCAAATATTAGGATTTAAGGGCGATCGCTCTTGACTTTTTCAGGGAATTGACCTAGTATATCATCATGGGAATCTGTGCGGCCACATAAAGTCATTTTGGGCGCGATCGAGTATTAAGTAATGTCCACAGGAGTGAACCGTGGGATGGAGATTTCGCAGCCTGAAAAATTTTCCTACTCTACAAAGTCAATCAGCTTCATCTCCTGACCAAACTTCCTCTAAATCTCTCGCTGCGTGCAGAATTCTCACTACCTCCATATAGTTATCAAAAGACAGATAGAAAATCAGATAATTCTCAAAACCCCTAACTGACAATCTTCGCAAACCCTCCAACCGTGGATTTTGAACCGGATACAGGCGACCCATTCCCGACATTTGAGCCAATTTCGCAAATGTCTGACGTGCTGCATCAAAAAAACGCAATGCAGCATCAAGATTATTTTGAGCAATATAAGCAAAATTTTCGTCTAAATCTTGACTTGCTCTTGGTGTAATGACAATCCGTTTAGTCATTGCTGCTGTCGGTCAAGTTCCTGTACCAAATGAGCGCGTTTTTGCTCCCACCAATCCTCGGTAATCTCTATAGAATTGCCACTATCCAAACCAGCCAACAATAACGACTCAACCCGCGCGGCTCTTGCTTGTTCTTGGCGAATTAGGTGCAAGATGTATTCCGCTGCATTACTGTAGCCTCCGATTGCCACTTGTTCGTTAATAAAATTTTGAATTGAATCGGGAAGAGGAAGATTGAGGGCCATATTTTTTATCCTTCCTGATGTGTGACCTTGGATATTTAAATTATTATAAATCAGGTTCGATCAATTTCCGTTTTTGTAGGGTGCGTCGCTGTGAGATTTTTGATGAAATTTGCAGATTTGAGATGGCGACGCACCTGACTGACTCTCGCGGTGCGTCGCTGCGAGATTGTCGATTTGATTTGTAGATTGTTCAAGGCGACGCACCGTACCACTACTACGCGGAAACTAGGACGAGGAAGAAACCGAAGCTACCGCAACGCGAAAACCGAGGTGCCTGCTGCGATGGACCGCCCAATTCCTGCCACGATAGGCACTACGGCAATAGACCGTATTGCAGTTCCAGGCACCAGCACGCAGCACTCGGTTATTATCTGTTCCAGTTTCCCAAGAACTTCCATCAGTCGGTGCGCCGTTATAATTACCATGCCATTTATCGCTGCACCATTCCCAAACATTCCCGTGCATATCATACAAACCAAACGGATTCGGCGGAAAACTCCCCACATCCGTTGTTTGTTTGCGGTAAAATCCCTTCGGCGCAGCACCGTAGGGATAATTGCCATCATAATTAACTAAATCCGGGGTAATCGTGTCACCAAAATAGAAAGGCGTTGTAGTTCCGGCGCGAGAAGCATATTCCCATTCGGCTTCCGAAGGTAAGCGATAAATCTTGCCGGTTTTTTGAGAAATTTTCTGGCAGAATTCCAGAGCATTATTCCAGCTTACTTGTTCTACAGGACGTTTCAAACCTTTGATATCAGAAGGGTTATTCCCCATCACTACTTCCCACTGTTCTTGAGTAATGGGATATTTACCCATAAAAAAAGGAGAGATATTAACAGTACGCTGCGGCCCTTCATTGTTACTTCGCCCTGCTTCTGTACTGGGGGAACCCATCACGAAACGGCCGCCAGGAATTGCTACCATGTCTAAGATTGCACCGCTACCTAAATTTTCACTAATAAATTGTGCTTGACGGCGTTGACGGCTAGTTATATTACCCCGCACATCAACTGTCACCACTTCAAAGTCAAACCTTTGTAAAGTCGGCGCCGGAGTTGGTGTCGGTGCGGGAGTTTGTCTTGACTGACGTTGAAAATCTCTTAAAACTTCCTCGGCTGATTGATAGCGCTGCTGAATATCTTTTGCCAACAACTTAGATAAAATCACTTCCAATCCCTTTTCTATGGGGCTTTTCAAATGTTGCTGCCAATTGGCTGTCCAACTATAACCTTGATCCACCCACAAATCAAAAGGATATAGCCCTGTCAGTAGATGAAAAGCAGTCGCCCCCAAGCTAAACAAATCGCTGGCTGGATAAGCTTCACCCCCTTTCATTTGTTCAATGGGTACATAACCATCCGAACCAATTCGCGTTCCCAGTCTCGACATCACTGTTCCCGACAACTGTTTGGAAACTCCGAAATCAATCAACATTAACAAACCGTCGCAGCGACGGCGCATAATATTCTCAGGCTTGATATCTCGGTGAATAATTTTTTGTTCGTGAATAAACTTGAGAACAGGTAGAAGTTCGAGTAATAGTTGCTTAACTTGGCTTTCTTGCCAAATTCCCTGCTTTTGCAAAAGGTTTAACAAATTATCACCATCGACAAACTGCTGTACGAGATACAAATATTTGTTGTCTTCAAAGTAGGCATCAAGGGAGGGAATTTGGGGATGTTGTCCTAGCTGTTGCAGTTGTCTGGCTTCTTGCTGAAATAATTCTCCCGCTTTGCTAATCGCCCAAGTCCCCTGGACATTTGGTGCTAATTGTTTAACGACACAGCGTTGATTTAGTTTATCAATATCTTCTGCTAAATAAGTTCTGCCGAAGCCACCTTTACCGAGGAATTTGATCATGCGGAAACGATTTCGCAGGATAAGTACGAGTTTAACGCCACAACTGATGCAATATGTTTGTCCGTCGGGGTTGTCAGGCTTTTCGCAGTTGGGATTGATACAGCAAATCATTTATTTTAGGAATGATACTGTTTATATTGTATAGATTGACTGGGCGATTGACTCGACGATTAATTGGGCGTTTGAAATCGCTTCTGCACAAACAAACTCCGCCTGCGCGGACTGAAAATTTTAAACCCGCGTCGGCGGGTTTCGTCTGTGTAGAGGCGGTTTCAACCGCCCTTTGTAGGGAATGCGATTAGACAGATGCAATCCGACGCTCGATCGCATTATAGAATCGATCGCCCATATCACCCATCGCAACCTCAATTAAAACTTGATTGTCAGCACTCACAACCCGCAAAGGTGATTCAGCACAGCAAACTAAACCAATCTTATGCCACATTTTGGTCAAATGTTCTTGCAGGTAAGACTCCCAAATCTCTTGATTTTTCGGTGCGACTGAAACTACAATGCAGTTGCCCATTTCACCAAACAAAATTTCATCCCAGCGGCTGACATTTGCCGAGTTGAAACTGAGATGAATTTCCGCACCCATTTTAGCAGAGATACAAGATTCCGCGAGGGCGATCGCAATTCCACCTTCCGCACAATCATGGGCAGAACCTACCCAACCTTGCCGAATTCCATCGCGACAAACCGATTGCACTTTTCTTTCTAACTCAAAATCTATCCTTGGCGGTTTCCCAGCGACAATCCCGTGAATTGCTGCTAAATATTCCGAACCTCCGAGAGTTGGAGAAGTTTCGATTTTTGAGCTTTCAGATGAAAGTTCTGAGTTTTGGGATGATTCCCCCATTCCCAGCACATAAATTAAATCACCTTTCTTTAGCCAAGCTTGGCCGCAAATCTTCTTCAAATCGGGAATTAACCCCACCATTCCGATTACCGGAGTCGGATAAATTGGTTGAGGGTTTCCCTCAGCATCAACCGTTTCATTGTAAAGAGAAACATTCCCCCCAGTCACAGGCGTTCCCAACTCCCGACAAGCATCAGCAATTCCGCGACAAGCTGACGCTAACTGCCAATATCCGATCGGCTTTTCGGGACTGCCAAAATTCAAATTATCAGTAACTGCGAGAGGTTCAGCACCCACACAGCTTAAGTTTCTCGCTGCTTCCGCTACGACTGCTTTTGCACCTTCATAAGGATCGAGATAAACATAACGAGAATTGCAATCAACCGTTGCAGCAACTCCAGGAATCATCCCCAGGGGCGCTTCCTTCTTGCTAAGGGGGGGAGAAAGTTTGGGAGTTTCCCTACCTTGTGCCTTTGTAAATAGAGGAATTACTTCTTCTTCCTGTTTGCTTTCGGAAGCTAGAGAAACAGCATTTTCTCTCAGTAGATCCCCCTTAGCAAGGGGGTGTACTTCTAACCCGTTAGCAAGGGAAGAGTGGCAAGGTTCTAGGGGACGCAATCTGACAACCGCAGCATCAGCACCTCCCGGCAAAACAACAGTATTGTTTTGCACTTGATGGTCGTATTGGCGATAAACCCAGCGTTTAGAAGCGATGGTGGGAGTATCTAAAAGCGTCAGCAAAATCTGAGTCCAAGTTTGGAAATTGCCGTTAATTTCGATACCTTTAACTGTGGATTGGGGCAGCGAATCCGCCGTCCATTCCCATGCTTTTTTAGCATATTCGGGCGGCTCTGTCAACAGTTCTCTGTGATAAATTGGCGTGTTATCTGCCAAAGCAGTTGCGGTAATTTCGGCAGCGATTTCGCCTTTAAATAGAATTCGGACGATCGGCTCTTCAATCACTGTACCCGCTACTACGGCGTGCAATCCCCAGCGGTGGAAAATATCGATTAATTCTTGTTCGCGTCCTTTTTGGGCAACAAACAACATCCGTTCTTGGGATTCGGAAAGCAAGTATTCGTAGGGAATCATGCCGCTTTCTCGAACGGGAACTTTGTCTAAATCGAATTCAATGCCGACCCCGCCTTTGGCGGCCATTTCTGATGTGGAACAGGTGATTCCGGCCGCACCCATGTCTTGGGCGGCGACGACTGCACCGGTTTTGAATGCTTCTAAACAAGCTTCAATTAAGGATTTTTCTAAAAATGGATCTCCTACTTGGACTGCGGGGCGATCGTCCATTGATTTGTCGGTCAATTCTGCACTGGCAAAACTTGCTCCTCCCATGCCATCTCTGCCAGTAGTTGAACCGACGTAAAGCACGGGATTTCCGATGCCGGATGCCCCTGATTTGACGATTTCTTGAGTTTCCATTAAACCCAAGGCCATGACGTTAACTAGCGGGTTGCCAGAATAAGCAGGATCGAAGTAAACTTCGCCGCCAACAGTGGGTACTCCGATGCAATTTCCATAATGGGAAATTCCCGATACTACGCCTTTGAACAATCTTTGAGTTTTAGCATCGTCTAAGTTGCCAAAACGCAAGGAATTTAAAAGTGCGATCGGGCGTGCACCCATTGTGAAGATATCGCGGAGAATCCCGCCGACACCGGTTGCTGCACCTTGGAAAGGTTCGACTGCTGACGGGTGGTTGTGGGATTCAATTTTGAAGGCGAGTTGCAAGCCTTCTCCCAAGTCTACGACGCCGGCATTTTCTCCGGGCCCGACGAGAATTCGATCGCCCTCTGTGGGAAACTGTTTTAATAGTGGCCGCGAATTTTTGTAACAGCAGTGTTCGCTCCACATGACGCCGAACATTCCCAATTCAGCTTTATTGGGATGGCGACCTAGACGCTGAACAATTTCTTCATATTCTTCTGGTTTGAGTCTTTCAGCGGCAATTTGTTCGGGGGAAAATGGGGATTCGGAGATGGGAGACATGGAAACTCGTTATAAACCACAGGCTTCATTCTAAATGCCCTGTGGTTGGTTAATCTAAAATCTAAAATCTAAAATCTAAAATCCCAAGCTTTTGGTTTGCTAATCTAAAATCTAAAATCTAAAATCGAATGACTCAACCTCAAAATCTCAATTTTGCTAACCAAAACTTGCGGAACCGTTCTTTTAAAGGGCTTGACTTGTCAGGGGCGAATTTCAGCGGTTGCGACATTCGAGGCTGCAATTTCACCGGGGCGATTTTGAGGGGGGCAAATTTTCAGGGTGTCAGAACCGGACAAAGCCGCAGGCGGGTGAGAAATTTGATTGCTAGGGCTGGCGTAACGGCGGTGACAGTGACGACGGCTGGGGCTTTGACTGGACTGATAGCCGGGGCGGATGCGGGGGCTGTGGCGGTGGCCGGAACGGCTGCTACGGCGATTGCTGCGACTCGGTGCGAGGCTGGAATTGTGGCGGGGGCTGTGGCTGGGGCTGCTGCTGCGATCGGCGCTAGCGGTATTGTGACATTTTTGGGCGGAGATACTATCAGGGGAATTGTCTTATTTTTGGTTTCTGGGGTAATTCTTGGGTTAACTGCGATCGGCTTTTTTATCGCTGTTGAACAAATAGAAAAATTGTCGATAACGTCGTTTAGAAAGGCTGATTTAACTGATGCTGTATTCGATCCGGGGGCGGTTCTAGATGCCGATTTTTCCGATGCGCGAGGAGTGCCGTGGTAGACAACCTGCTTCTAAATCTAAAATATAAAATATACCATCTAAAATCGGATGACTAAGTTTCCCCACGATCAGTTTGCAAAAGAATACCTCCAAGAGTTATTGTCGCCTCTTGGAGAAGTAGAAACGAGCAAAAATGTCACTGCTGAAGTTAGAGAAATTGATGTTTGGTTTCAACCAACTTCTTTTGAGGGCGAATATGTCCAAAGTTTGGGTTTGTTAGTTGACACTCCCCTGCCTGAAGGCGAGGGGATTCTTGGTTCTGCGACCTACCTTAAAACTATCTATCCTTGCGGCAGTGTTTAAACCAGGTATCCGTTCAAAAGAACCAAATATCGAGCTTAATTTAGATAGCCTCAGAGGGTTTATCTCCCCAAGCTTTCGAGAATTGCTTCTCTTGTTTCTGTGTGCCCCACAGTACATTTTAAAAATAAAAAGTTTAGTCTCTGATTTTGGCTTACATTAGTTAGCCCAGCTATGTTTTTCGTGGTTTTCGCTACCCACTAACCATTATTGTTTTCCGACCAGTCGTTTGAGCGTGGTGTCTCTCATGTATCGGCGGTTATTCTACCTGTAGTATAGTTATTGTACTCTACAATGAACACAATGCAAGAAAGTTCAAGAAAACACTTAACAAAAGTTGATAATTAATTAAAGCCGTCAAGCGAAGGCGATGCACTGAGCCTTGCACTGAGCGTAGCCGAAGGGTAGCCGAAGTGACGGGGCTTTAGACCAATTTCTTGGTAAAATGGCTGCCACGGCGGCGATAATTGAACCGTTTCGCAATCCTGTGACTGCTGAGGGAATTTTTAGCTGTGTTGTTAAGTTATTAAATAGTAGGGCAGAACTTGGGCGGCGGTCTAATCGAGAAAATCAACGTTTCGAGGAAAGATAATTGCCGATGTTGATGTTGTGGATTCTCACTCCTACTGCTTCGGAAGCTTTATTAAGCAGTTTTGGTTTTCGGACTCCTGAAGAGTCGGAGGGCTGGGGGAAAGGAGTTTATTTTTTATCGGAGGTTTGGAGAGTTGGCTTAATCGCCATTCACCAACTACCTCCAGAAACGATGTGGTTGCGGATGCTGGGTAGAGGTCGAGTGCAGCAAGGGGCGATCGCGGAATTAACTGCATTTCCCATTGATGCTTCAATTCGAGCTAATGCGCTACAATTACTTTACATCTTGCAGGAAAATTTGCAAGCGAATACACCAACTAATCCCGCAGGGGATGATGAAGATCAGGAGTTAGTTATGGCGATCGTACCCCTTTTTCAACAAAAGTTACAAGAAGCACGAGAACAAGGTCTTGTACAAGGTATTGTACAAGGTCTTGAGCAAGGAAGAGAACAAGGAATTGAACAAGGAATTGAGCAAGGAAGAGAACAAGGAAGAGAACAAGGAAGAGAACAAGGAATTGAACAAGGAAGAGAACAAGGACAGCGGTTGATTTTAGAGAGTTTCTTGCAGGTCAGATTTGGGGAGTTAGACCCCCTAACTCTCACTTTTGTGCGCCCGGTATCGGCTCTACCTACTGCCGAGTTTACGATGTTGTTGGTGCAATTGTCTATGCTGCCGATCGCACAAATCGATCGCCAACCAGTCCAAAATTTGCTAGCGGAAAGTGTTTTGAACAACCGCTTCAGCGAATCAGGACAAGAAGAACGCCCCGTTAATCTCATCCCCAATTTGCTCGGCTTATCCCCAGAAAATTTATCATTACTGCTGTCAGAATTGCCTCAATTATCGCTGGAAAATCTGATAGCTAGATTACCCGATACACTTGAAAACTAACAATGTGGCGAGAACCCCGACTTCTTAAACAAGTCCGGGTTCTGGGTGTATAATCAGAGACTGTGGTAATTTGTCATTTGCCGATGAAATTGCGATCGTTCTTTTCTTTCCTCATTGCTGGCGTGTTGGCACTCTTAGGCTTGAGTGCCGGTGGTTTTTACTGGCTGACAACTCAAACTCCCCTGAATTTGCTCGCTGGCGGGCCGACAACTACTCCGGCTGCGGCTGTGTTTGTCTCGAAACAAGCACCTTTGTTAGCTTCAATGCTGGTAAATCCCGATCGCCTCGAAGCATTGCGACAAGTTTTTGCCACTCCCGAAGAAAGAAGTCGATCGCACGCCGAATTTGAGCAAATCAAAAAAAGTTTCCTCGGCAATACAGGCCTCGATTACAGTCGAGATATCCAACCTTGGATAGGTGACGAAATTACCCTCGCAGTCACAACGCCTGATTTCGATGGCGACAGCAGCAACGGCCAACAAACCGGGTTTTTGCTGGCCGTTTCCTCCCAAAAGGTCGATCGCAGCCAACAATTTCTCGACTCCTACTGGCGAAAACAATCTCGTTCCGATAAAACAGTTCATTCGGAACTATATAAAGGCGTAAAAATTAATTATAAACAAGCACCCACCGCCCAGAAAAAATCTGCTTCGCTTTCGCCTTTTAACCAGTTTTTTCTGCCGAATTCAAAGTTGCCATCCAGTTTCGCAACAGCAGCCATCGGCGATAATCTAAATTCTGGGAATAACCCAAATTTTGTTTTATTTGCCAACAGTCCGAATGTGATTCGAGAGGCAATTAATAACGTTGAATCAGCCAACTTAAATCTCAACAATACCCCCGAATATCAAAAAGCTTTGCAGCAGCTAACTCAAGGCAGAATCGCTTTAGCATTTGTCAATCTGCCACAGTCACAAACCGAGCAAAATCCCCAAGTTTCTCTTAATTCTCTCGCAGTTGCTGTCGGAGTCAACCGACGAGGATTGCTGGCTCAAACTGCTTTAGTGACATCGCGAGAAAACACAGCTTCTCCAACACTCTCCGAACCAGTGCAAGCCTTGCAGTACATTCCCTCAGCGAGTCCTTTCGCGGTCGCCAGCAGCGATTTAAGGAATTTTTGGGCTGATTTGTCATCGGCGGTGTCCACTAATGCAGAAGTCTCAAAATTAGTCGATCGCACCTTCGGAGATATTCAGCAAGTTTGGGGAGTCAACCTGCCGCAGGATATATTTAACTGGGTACAAGGAGAATACGCTTTAGCAGTGCTTCCGAATTCGTCAAATAGTGCTGACTGGATTTTTGCCGCCGAAAACTCTGCTGATTCCCAAAAGGCGATCGACAAACTCGATGAAATTGCCCGCAGCAAAGAATACAGCATCGGCAGCTTCAGTCTCAGAAACCAGAAAATTACCGCTTGGACGCAGTTGACAACGAGTCCAAATTATGGTAAAGAAAATAATAGAAAAAGTGCGATCGAAACCGAGGCAAAAGGAGTCCGAGCCACCGTCGGCAAATACGAAATTTTCACCACCTCAGTAGAAGCAATGGACGCAGCACTAGAAGCAGCCTCAACAGGTTCTTTAGTTGCCAATCAAGATTTTCAAACCAGCATTGAACCGCTACCGCCATCTAACGACGGCTATTTTTATTTAGACTGGCCCTCCAGCAGGGCAATTTGGGAAAAACAAATCCCGCTGTTGAGGTTAATTGAACTTTCGGCAAGACCATTGTTCGACCACTTGCGATCGCTCACCGTCACCAGTACGGGAGAAATAACAGGAATTCGCAAAGCTACTATATTTATGCGGCTGAATTAGTTAGTAGTCATTAGTCAGTAGTCATTAGTCATCAGGAAGAAGGAAGAAGAAAAACAAGACACTATGCCCAATTCCCCATTCCCAATAACTCAGGACTAAGGACTAAGGACTACTGACTACTGACTAATGACTAAGGACTAATAACTACTGGCTGCTTCACGTTTTTAGGTTGCCCAAAATAAGCTTGAAACACATCTTTGGCAATCGGGGCCGCGGCAACAGAACCATAACCGCCATTTTCCACAACCACGGCGATCGCAATTTCCGGCTTTTCAGCGGGCCCGAACGCCACATACAAAGAGTGATCCTCCTCTCCGATAACCTCCGAAGTCCCTGTTTTGCCCGCCGTCATCGGAATCGTACCGTCATTCATCCCCTGTCCCGTACCCTGGGCAACTACCGCGATCAGTCCTTCCTTAACCACCTGAATTGTTGAAGGTTTCATCCCCGTATGTACCCGTTGAGTCTCCGCTGTGCCGGTCATAGAAGTCAAAAGATGAGGCTTCACGCGATAGCCCCCATTAGCGATCGAACCCACCATCACCGCCCCCTCCAAAGGGGTCATCAACACCAACCCCTGCCCGATCGACATCGTTACCGTATCACCCGCATACCAAGGTTCTTTATATATTTTCTCCTTCTCGGCCGGCGTCGGGGCTTGACCGTGATTGCCGCCGCCTAGCCCCAAAAGATTCAAATCCGTCTCCTTGCCAATTCCCAGGCGGTGTCCCCACTTAGAAATTTGCTCCGGCCCGGTACTAATCCCCACTTGATAAAAAAACGTATTGCTGCTGAAAGCCAAAGCAT
This sequence comes from Microcoleus sp. LAD1_D3, assembly GCF_036702135.1. Lineage (NCBI taxonomy): Bacteria > Bacillati > Cyanobacteriota > Cyanophyceae > Oscillatoriales > Microcoleaceae > Microcoleus > Microcoleus sp. LAD1_D3. Next base: position 20,391 of record NZ_JAUBSB010000031.1, read on the forward strand.
CCCGAAAGCCGATGTCGCCGAAACCGCCCCTGTGTTCGTTAAAATCAATTCCCCCCACAGTAATGTAAGACGAAGTACCGAGAATTGAGTCCGGCGAAAATTTGCCCGACTCCAGACCCGCGACGGAAGTCACAATTTTAAACGTGCTGCCGGGGGGATAGCCTTGCATAGCACGATTTAAAAATGAATTTTCCGGGTCTTGAAGAGTTGCCCAGTCATCCTTAGTCATTTTTCGCGTAAACAGATTGGGGTCAAAAGTTGGGTAGCTTGCCATAACTAATACCGCGCCAGTTTTGACATCTAGGGCCACTACTGCTCCCCGGCGGTTCCCCAGGGCTTTTTCGGCTGCTTTTTGCATTTCCAAGTCTATGGTTAGCTGCACCGCCTCGCCCGGTTTGGGCGGTGTCTCTCCCACCAGCCGCAATTCTTGATTGTTGGCATTTATCTCGATCAGCCGATCGCCCCAAACTCCGGCAATCTTCTGGTTAGAGCTCGCTTCTATGCCCATTTGACCGACAATCATCCCCATCGGATATTCGGGATGAGCTTCCAAGTCTGCTGTGGTAGCCTCGCCAATATATCCGATAACGTGAGCCGCCAAACTCGCTTCGGGATAGTAGCGGTTCGCTTCTGGCCTCACTTCCACTCCCCGCAGTTGTCCCACCTGTTCTGCTAGCGGCACAAACACCTCTGGCGGCATTGCTTGCTTGAGCCGCACCGGTCTGTAGGATAGAGGATCGACCTCTTTTATTTTTTTTAAAATTTCTTCGACCGGGATTTTAACCAGCGGACTCAATTTTTCTGCTGTCGCTTTCCACTGTTCCGGCGTTTGTTCTTTCGGCCACAAATATACCGATCGAGCTAAATTGTTTGCCGCTAGCAACTTGCCTTTGCGATCGATAATGTGTCCGCGATTCGCCGCCATTGGCACTAGGCGAACGCGATTGTTTTCCGCTCGTTCCCGGTTTTGCTTCCCTTGTACCAGTTGTAATTCCACCAGCCGACTAGCGTGCAGGCCCAGCAAACCGGTTGCCACCAGCATTAACACGATCGCCCGGTGTATCGGACGATCCTGTTTTTTAGGAGTTTCCCCCAGGCTTTTGTCAGAAGAGTGAAATCCTGATATCGAATAAACTTGTCGTTGCATCATTCTATAGGTAGATGTCAAATCCTAGATTTTAGATTCTTGAATTGTCCCTTGTGAAGTATACATCATCAAACCGGGGCCAATCGGGCCTTGACCCTTGGGGGAAGCGGAATGATCGATCGTTAACTTTTGACTAATCATTAATAACTCATCACTCATGACTGCTGACTGGTGACTGCTGACTGTTGACTGCTGACTGTTGACTAATCCCCCAAGCACCAAGAAATAGCCAGAAAAATCAAGGTCAGGCTCAGCCAATTAGGGAGGTGGAGCCAGCCAGATAGACCTATAGGTAACAATACCAAGGCCTGTGTCAATAGGGAACCGATCGCCAACAGCAAGGCTAGGAGTATCAAATTTATCATCTTAACACCGTACAATTTCGGATATTAGTCGATCGCCTGTGGCAGAAATCCGAGTGGCACAAGCGAGCGCGATCGTACAGGGATTGTCCTGATAGACATAAGGAAGAGAAGCCACGAGGTTTTGAACGAATTTAAAAAAAATTATTCTTCCTCCCGAGTTGGGATTCTAGGGGCTGCGATGGGTAAATTCTGAATTGTGATGTTAAGTTGTGACCGAGGAGTATTGCCATGTTGTTTAATCAGGGAGCCAATTTCAAAAACGGTGCGCTCTTGGGTGCGATCGCGGCGATCGCAGCCCTACCAGTTTTAGCAGAAACAGCCAATTTCGGCACTTTAACTTTATCGCGAGGTTTTGCAGCCCCAACAGCAGTTTTGAGAGGTTCCACAGGCGGATCGTACTCTCTATCTGCCATAGCCAACGCCGATCGCCACAAAAACAAATGTTTGGGTTTTGCCACCCCAACTCCCGACCACATCATAGTCTTGCAGCAAAAATTTTCAAAACTCACACTCCAAATCAACAGCGGAGGCAAGGACACAACCTTACTCGTACAAGGCCCCGGTAATGCGGTGCGCTGCGGAGACGATATAGGTCAGAATAAAGATGCTGCCATACTTGATTCTGACTGGCAAGCAGGCTCTTACAGGATTTGGGTAGGTACTCTCGAACCCGGAGTCAAGTCTAACTATACAATCTCAGTACAGGAATAGAACGCAGCGGCGCTGTTGGATGGTGACAATAAAATATCATCAAATTCTCCCCCCATCTCGCACTCTCTCACGGTTCCACTCCGTAATATCCCCCAATCTCCCGATCGACCGCTCACTTCCGCCATCAAGTAAAATGTAAAATCGAAAGTGGCGTGTTTAACCAAAATAGGTAACTCCGAAAGTGCTAAAGACTCTTAGAGCTGACTTCAGTATAATTTTCGATCGCGACCCTGCCGCTCGCAACTGGCTGGAAGTTTTGTTTTGCTACCCCGGTCTTCAGGCCCTAGTGCTGCACCGCCTCGCACACTGGCTTTATGTGTTGGGGCTTCCCTTCATCCCCCGCTTGATTTCCCACATTGCTCGCTTTTTGACCGGAATTGAAATCCACCCAGGGGCAACCATCGGCAAAAGCGTATTCATCGACCACGGTATGGGGGTTGTGATCGGCGAAACAGCGATTATCGGCGATTTTGCCCTAATTTACCAAGGTGTCACCCTTGGCGGAACTGGCAAACAAAGCGGCAAGCGTCACCCTACCGTCGGCGAAAATGTAGTTGTAGGTGCCGGCGCCAAGGTACTCGGCAATCTGCAAATTGGCAACAACGTTCGTATCGGCGCAGGTTCGGTCGTGCTCCGGGACGTACCATCTGACTGTACAGTGGTAGGGATTCCCGGCCGCATCGTCTATCGATCGGGAGTGCGCGTCAATCCCCTAGAACACGGCAGTTTGCCGGATTCGGAAGCGGTGGTAATTCGCTCTTTGCTCGATCGTATCGAATCCCTCGAACAGCAAGTAAAAAGTTTGCTTCCTCAACAATCTGTCTCCTTAAATTCTGTTCCAAATTCCCACAATTTCCACTCAGTATCAGAAGCTTTAAACCAAGCCAGCAATGTAGCCGTAGCCGAAAAAACACAGCTAGTTACAACCCCTAGCTGCAAGTTAAAAGATAAAGCCATTCAAGAATTTTTCGACGGCACCGGCATCTAAAAATAGTTTTGAGTGTTGAGTTTGTCATTGGGAATTTTTCAACTTAAAACTTTCCTACTGACAACAGTCAACAGTCAACAGTTAACAGTCAACTGACTTCAAGGATTAACCGATCGCACAGACCAATTTCCCTCCCCGTCGCGCCGATAAAGCGATCGATTTTGCGGTTCCCCCCGCAACTCCAACAAATCCACCGTTTCCGGTTCCAACAACAGCAAGCAAAAATTAGGCAGCGGCTCGATCGCATCTGGGGAAGCAGAATCAAAAGCACTAGCCTCGGCTTTTTCATCCCCCGGATGAGGCCAAGCAAACTGTGATCTAGCCGCCTCAGAAAGCTCCTGCCAAGTTGTGCACCGCGATGAGCACAACTGGGCATCTGGATAATCTGCCCCTACCAAAACTAGCTTTCCAGCAATCCGAAATTGTTCGCGAGTTTTCGGGAAATACCAGCAAATTTCCCCCCAAGGATAGAGGTTAATTTCCTCGGCCTTTGGGCTGCGAATATCTGTAATAAATTTCAACTGATTAGTATCTGCTAAAAAGCCTCGAAACACCACAGTGCGGTTTGCCGGACGCCCGGTGGGGCGAACAGTTGCTAGTTGCAAGTAACGGGCAAAAGCCAGACTGCGGTTGCGGTGGAGCGCGTGAGCTAAGGGCGATCGCCAAAGTGCTAAAGACATAATTAATAACCTATCATATTAGTCATTAGTCATTAGTCATTAGGCATTAGGCATTGGGCATTGGCCAAACAGGGCATTGTTAACCGTTGACTGTTGACTGTTGACTGTTAACCGTTAACTAATGACTAATGACTACTGACTAATGACTACTGACTCTTCTTTCTGCTATTGGTAATTTTATGTCAAATTCACTCTCAAAACTCAAAACTATTGAAACTCCCCACAGCGGCTACCACTGGGACGGCAGTTCCCGGCGCTTTTTTGAAGGCTGGTACTACCGAATAACATTACCGATTCACGGACAATCCTTTGCATTCATGTATTCCATCGAAGATCCCAGAGGCGGTCAACCTTACAGTGGCGGTGCGGCTCAGATTCTAGGCCCGAAAGATAGCTATTTGTGTCGCACCTTTCCAGATGTAAATAAGTTTTGGGCGCACCGAGAAAGCTTGGGTTTGGGACATTGGGGCAGAACAGATTTACAAATTAAACCCCAATATTTAGAGCCGCAAGTATTCGACAGCCGCGTCGAAGAAGGCTATCAAGCTACTGCTACTTTGAATCAAGGTTATTTGCACGATCCAGGAAGCGGCAGCCACTGTTTTTGGCAGTACGAAATTAAACCTATTTATGGCTGGGGAAACTCTGAGGAAATCCAGAAATCTACGGCGGGAATGGTATCTTTTCTACCCATATTTGAACCGGGATGGCAAATTTTAATGGCTCACGGTTTAGCCACGGGCTGGATCGATTGGAATGACGAACGCTACGAATTTAAAGATGCTCCCGCTTACAGCGAAAAAAACTGGGGCGGTGCTTTTCCGCAAAAGTGGTTTTGGGTTAATTGCAATTGTTTTCAAGGCGAAAAGGATTTAGCTTTAACTGCTGGCGGCGGCAAGCGGGGCGTGCTGTGGTGGATGGAATCGGTAGCAATGATTTGTCTGCATTACCGAGGCAAATTTTACGAATTTGTGCCTTGGAATTCGCAAGTTAGTTGGACTATTGAACCTTGGGGAAGCTGGAAAATGCAGGCTAGAAACAGCCAATTTGAAATTGAGTTGATTGGCACTACAAACAGTCCTGGTACTTATGTGCGAACTCCTACAGAAAAAGGCATGGCTTTTTGCTGCCGGGATACGACGCACGGCGAATTGCGCTTGCAACTGCGAGAGTTGTTGGGGGGAAATGTTGAAAAAAATGGCAAGCAGCGTTCTAGAATTATCTTAGAGGCTCAAAGTTCTTTATCGGGTTTAGAAGTTGGGGGCGGGCCTTGGGATGAAGTTTGGCGATCGAATTAAGTCATTAGTCATTAGTCAGTTAACAGTTAACAGTTAACTGTTAAGTTGAGTCAGAACACTTGGAGATTAAGTACGAACAAACAATGGAACTTTCGGGCCTTCTACACACTTTTCAAGTAGACTCTAGCGGAGCCATTGTCAGTCCCGCACGGCTCAATTGCATATGATAAAGTTCTGCTTGCTCTTGCGGGCCAACCCAGACGGTGGCCTGGCCTTCGTGGTGGATTTGGTTGGCGAGTTTCCAAGCTCGATCGCTCGTCATCCCTGGAATGTATTTGGTCAAACATTCCACAACGTGCTGAAATGTGTTGAAATCGTCGTTGAGGACTATTACCCGATAGTTGGGATAAGGTTTGCGGGTAACTTGACTCGATCGAACGGGTGCTATGGTTGGTGAAGAGGTCATCGCGCGAACAGCCACTGAAACTACAAAATTCGTAAAAGAGTTACCGATTACAGTATAACCCAATTTATGAAATTTTTAACCGCTATTTGGCAGTTCGAGCGGCTTCGAGGTTTATTTTCACCGCTGCACCCTGGGTTGCACCCCGCCCGTCAAACTCAAGTTAATTAATACTCATCTCAACAAAGACTAAAGTCCTCACTACCAACCTATCAAGTTGTGTAGTAAGGACTTTAGTCCTCAAACTCAGATGCTACTAAGCCGCAGCCAAATTTGCTGCTGCGAAATCCCAGTTAGCCAAATTATCCAAGAAATTAGTAATGTAGTCGGGACGGCGGTTTTGGAAATCCAAATAATAAGCGTGTTCCCACACATCCAAAGTCAGCAACGGAGTTTGCCCGTGTGCTACCGGGGTGTCAGCGTTAGCAGTTTTGGTAACTTTCAAAGTACCGTTGTCCACAACCAGCCAAGCCCAGCCGCTACCGAACTGAGTTGTCGCAGCAGTCTTGAATTCTTCTTTGAATTTGTCGAAGCTGCCGAAGTCGGCGTTGATTTTGTCAGCTAAAGCTCCTGTGGGAGTACCGCCGCCGCCCGGTTTGAGCGAATTCCAGAAAAAATTGTGGTTCCAAACTTGACCTGCATTGTTGAAAATGCCTGCTTTGGATGGGTCTTTAGCAGATTCCTTGACAATTTCTTCAAGGGATTTGCTCGCCATTTCAGTCCCTTCAATCAGTTTATTCAGATTGGTGACGTAAGCAGCGTGGTGCTTGTCGTGGTGGAACGAAAACGTGTTGGCCGACATATGAGCTGGTTCTAGCGCGTCAGCGGCGAAAGGTAATGGTGCGAGTTCAAATGCCATTGTGTTCAATCCTCTCTGGATTACTTTTGGTTTTTCGGTTGACTTGGTGGCTTTTGTATGATTAAAGCCGAGAGTCACTAGCTTGAGTTTATCAAGCTGTGGTAAATAATTCTTTACAATTTTCCTATTTTATAGCAGTTGCAGCATTTTAGGATTTTGACCTTCATCAGCCAGGGTACAAGCCCCCGGATTCATCCGTGCAGAAATAAAAAATATAGTATCCGATAACTAGCCCCCGGATTCATCCGTGAGGTCGCTTTTTTCAAAAATCCCATTCTTCAATCTAAAATCTAAAATCTAAAATCGATTGGCTTCTGCTTTCCACCAGTCAAATCTACTAATAGCAGGTCGTGAATAGCACAAAATTTTGCAAAATGTCAACCCGCCTGCGCGGTAAATAAAAGTTTGTGGGAAATTGTCAACAGAGGGAATTTTTATAATGGTTATAAATAAATTAAAAGGATTTTTTGTCAAAGATAAGCTCACTTTAACTTAAGCTGTAAACAAGTCAAACAGATTGGAGGAGCCGTCTATGCAAAACCGTTCAAATAACCAGATTAATCACCCCCCGCAATGGTTGAATCTAAAATTAATAGTCAGCGCTCTCGAAACAGTTCAAGATTTAATTGTAATTTCTTTGTGTATTGGTTTGTTCTGTTTCATGGTAATCGAACTGCGAGAAATGTTTTTCTCGCTGCTGCCTCCTTTGAATTTTCAGCAAGTGACGGCAGACATTCTATTTTTATTAGTTTTGGTGGAATTATTTCGGCTGCTAATTATTTACTTGCAAGAGAAGCGCGTTTCGATAGGGGTGGCTGTGGAAGTTTGTATAGTATCTGTTTTACGAGAAGTTATCGTGCGGGGAGTGCTGGAAACTCCCTGGGGTTAAATATTATCAACAGGCGCTTTTTTGCTAGTTTTGGGAGTGTTGTTGGTAGTCCGAGTTTGGTTGCCACCAACCTTCGAGGGAATTGACCCGGAACGCCGCCTTGCTAACAGAAATAGAAAAATTTCCGAGCCGGAATCTTCTTCCGATTCTGTTGCCATCAATCGCCAGTTTAATTCTCATTGAGTAGGGCGGCACAGGCGATTTTAGATTTTAGATTTACTCTGATATTGCTTGTCACGTTACCAGCCATCATTTCCCGTAAAATCAACCTGATAACGTTTTTACTTAAGACTAAAATCCTCTGAAAATACAGAGGACGTTAGTCCTCACTACAAATACAAGCTTCATCGGCCATTCCTAATTATTAAAATCTAAAATCTAAAATCTAAAATGGTATTACCCGTTTGCCTGTAATTCCCCCAAACGAGCCAAGACTTCTTTAGAATGAATCGCCGGATTAATCTTCACAAAAGTTTCCCGCAAAATGCCTTCAGGGTCAATAATAAAACTGTGTCGCGCGGAGATAAAACTCATCCAAGAACCGTAAGCTTTACTCACTTTACCGTCGGTATCCGCTAACAGCGGAAATTTCAAACCTTCGGAATCGCAAAATTCCGCGTGAGAGTTGACATCATCAGCGCTAATGCCGATAATTTGAGTATTCTTTGCCAAGTATTTCGGCAAGTCTTCCTGAAATCTCCGTGCTTCGATCGTACAACCCGAAGTAAAGTCTTTCGGATAGAAATAGACTACCAGCCACTTACCGCGATAATCGGAGAGGGAGACTTGTCCGTCGCCACTGTTGGTTGGCAAAGAAAACTCCGGCGCTGGTTGATTTACCGGAGGAAGCTTGCCGCCGAGGGCAAATGCAGGTGTGGCAAAATTGAAACTTAGAAAAACTAGACAAATTGCCAATAAAGTGCTAAAAAAGTTGCGGCGAGACATCATAAATTTAGAAGTAGAACTGTACTTAACACAAGTTTACAGTTTTCTGATTAAATGGGTAGGGGCAATTCGCGGATTGCTTCTAAAACCCCAATATCACTCACTCAAATAGCAATTTACCCATGAGCGCTGCACTCCCGTTAACAGGCAAAGTTATAGTAGTCCAGGTAATTAACGGTCAACCCGTTACGATCGAAGTAGACGGCACTAATGCCCCGATTACTGGGGGGAATTTTGTTGACTTAGTTGAACGCGACATTTACGACGGGGTGATGTTTCACCGCGTTGTGCGCCAGCCAGATCCTTTTGTGGTGCAAGGAGGCGATCCGCGCAGCAAAGATCCTACAATTCCAGCCAGTCAATTGGGAACGGGTAGTTTTATTGACCCGGATACCAATCAGGCGCGTTTTATTCCTTTGGAAATTAAGCCGCAAGGGGCCGCGCAACCTGTTTACAACCAAGTTGTAACCCAGACGCCGCAGTTGCAGCACACTCGCGGGGCCGTGGCAATGGCTCGTTCTAATGCTTTGGATTCGGCTTCTTCGCAGTTTTATTTTGCTTTGGATGATTTGCCATTTTTGGATGGTAATTATGCTGTTTTTGGCAACGTTATTCAAGGTTTTGAAACGGTGAATGCGGTGCAGCAGGGCGATCGCATTTCAACTGCAAAAGTCGTTCAAGGAATCGTTCCCAGTCGGGTTTCTAGCATAATTAGCGATGTTAATGTGCTCAACGATTTAATTAATAGTACCAATTTCGTAAATCTATCTTTGGGAGCGCTCAGACTGCCAAATACCCCCAACAACTATCAAGTCACTTCCCAAGACTCTCAGCAAAATCCCAGCGGTGTACTGGGAGGTAGCGCAAACGATCGCATCCTCGGTTCACCCACTGATGATGCAATTAATGGCAGCCAAGGCAACGATACCCTCACGGGCGAAGCGGGTGACGACTTTTTGCGAGGTGGCAAAGGCAACGACTCGATTAGCGGCGGTGTTGGCAACGATATTCTGATTGGCAATTTCGCTGACGATACTCTCAATGGTGATGCTGGTAACGACTTTTTGCGAGGCGGTCAAGGGAATGATATCTTAATTGGTGGTGATGGCAATGATATTTTGATTGGAGATACCGGCAACAATACTCTCACAGGAGGTAGTGGTGCAGATACTTTTGTTTTGCTCGGAGTAGATCCTGCTTCTCTTCCTTTTATTACCCTACCCCCGACAAGTCATACAATAGTTGATTTTAGACCACAGGAAGGCGATCGTATTGCTTTGACAGGAAAATTATCCGATACTACATTCACTCAATCTGGAAGCAATACTGTCATTAACTTGGCAGGGGCTTCTACGGTGGTACAAAATTCTACTGTCGCCTCTGTTCAAAATGCAGCCTTTGCAATTCCTTTATCTACGATTGCTCGTCCTAACGATCTACCAACTGGCGATGCAGCCTTGAGAATTGGCTAACTTTAACTATAGGTGTAGGGTGCTTATGCGGCACCTTACAAAGTCCCCAATTCTCCATTCCCAATTCCCCAATTCCCCAATTCCCCCGTCCCAATTCTCCATTCCCAATTCCCCAATTCCCTATTCCCTATTCCCAATTGCCAAATTCAACTAACACCATAGCTTTGTAATTTGAGAAACTGCCTCTTGATAATAATCCATTCTCCCCTGCAGCTTAAAAAGCCCTGCTGCTTTCTGGAAATCCTCAAATGCTCCCTGAACCTCTCTCAATTTATATCTAGTCACTCCTCGGTTGAAGTAAGCTTTAGCAAAATCGCGATCAAGGTGAATTGCTGACTCAAAATCAGCTAGTGCTGCCAGGGAATTCTCCATTTGCAGGCGGATTGCACCTCGGTTAAAGTAAGCTTGGGTGAAATTGGGGTTGAGCAGCAGTGCCGAGTTGTAATCTGCGATCGCAGCAGTATAATCTTTTAAACGAGTCAGAATAAACCCCCGATTGCTGTAATACTTAGCTCGGTAAGGATTGAGTTCGATGGCTGTAGTTAAATCTTCGATCGCCGATTGCTTGTAGCCTAATTTGTAGCGGGCCACACCGCGATCGTTGTAAGCTGACGCGAATTGCGGATTAATGTTAATTGTGGCAGTAAAATTTTTAATCGCACCGTGAAAGTCTTGTTTTTTGAGATTTTTTAAACCCTGAGTGTAAAACTTTTTGGTACTAACTTTTATATTGGCCTCTTGTCGGGATTCAGCTTGCTCCCCCGAAAATACGCCTGCAATATTAGTAAATCCCAAAGATTCGATCGAATTGACAATAGTTGTAACAACTAATTGGGTTGGGAGAAGGGGAATAGTAGGCATGGGAGAAGTGTTTTTCAACTGTATGCTCTTATTTTCCTCCATACTTGAGCTATTGGCAGTGATATCCATACTCTCATGAACGTGATAAGTTTGATGCGATTGGGTGATACTGGGGCTTGAGTTGTGTGATGAAAGTTGGGCTTAGTTAGTGATGCCGATCGCAATTAACAAAAATTGCGTCTAGAACCCTTTAAATATAAGGCTTGTAGGCTAGAGAAGCGGTTTCTTGATTCCCATATTGAGCAGTTTATACCAGGATTGTTTGCAGGTATGCCCCTGGGGAAGCGATCGCAACTGCCTGCTGCAAGTATTACTTTGTAGCGATATTGCACTGGCAAATCTTGATCGAACTTGCGGTTATCTTATACCAGGTTTTTAGGAAAAATATTAGTTTGGCAGCGAGGCATCTGTGAAGCAACCGGGTTTCTAGCTCAAAGCGCGTCTAAGACTGGCTGAGTTAAGTTTGTGCCTGCGCCAACCCTGATTAACCTTTCATTACACTAATATTTTTGAGTAATCTTGCTGAGGAAAGTTGCAGATTATTTGCTATGCTTTGATTAGACATCAATAATTTATGACCCAAATTAGTGTCAATGAAAAGAGTTATGAGGTTGAAAACTTTCTTCGCTGCGGTGTTGGCGATTGTCCTGTTCACTCTCTACTTAACTCCTCCTGTGATGGCCGCGAATTCGGAGGATTTGAGTCAGCTATTAAAAGATAATTGGTGCGTCAGCTTTCTGTGGAAACAGTGCGATTTGAGCGCTGTCGATTTGCGGGGAGCTAATCTCCAAGAAGCTAATTTGTCCGGGGCTAATTTGTCCGGTGCTAATTTGTCCGGTGCTAACTTAAAAAATGCGGATCTTTCTGACGCAGACCTCAGCAGCGCTAATTTAGCAAATGCTGATATTTTAGGCACGGACCTCAGTCGAGCCAATTTAACCGAAGCTAATTTCAACTGCACGAAGTTGTGGGATGCGAATCTGACTTTGGCAAATCTGAGCCACGCCAATTTACAGGATGCTAATGTCTTAGATTCTCGACTTTGGGGAAGCAATCTTACCCAAGCTAATTTAACGGATGCGACGCTGCACGGTGCTGACTTGCAATATGCTAATTTGGCAGACACTAATTTAACAGGTGCTGACTTGCACAGCTTCTTTTTCCGAGGTTCCAAACAAGTCACAAATTTGAGCAATGCTAATTTAGAAGGCGCTATTTTAACGGGAGCAAATCTCAGAGGTGCGGTGCTGGCAGGGGCAATAATGCCAGACGGCTCTATTAATGAAGAAAGTGGCTTTAATTTAAAGTAGAGTTAAATTAAAGTCTGCTTGGAGAATTTCAACAACAGGCTTTCGGGCCGATTTCGCAGTCAATGAATTATCTGCTGTACCTGCGCCCGTTGCCAACAGCTTGTTGAGGATGCTGTCACGATATCAATTTAAACCAGGGTGCGATCGACCTTTTAACTCCCAAGCTGCGCCCGTTGCCAACAGCTTGTTGAGGATGCTGTCAAGATATTAATTTAAACCAGGGTGCGATCGACCTTTTAACTCCCAACCAGTAAATATCGCTAAAATCTTAAATCTCAAACCGAACCAGCGCGCATCTGTTACAATTTTCAACAAAGCCAGAACAGCCCCGAACCGGAAGTCACCTGCCTAGGGATACAAGCCCCCGACAGGAGTCGTGAAGAGCAAAAATATTAGATATTTAGTTTAAACTCCCAGATTCATCTGTAGAGCATCTCTAAAATCTAAAATCGATCGGCTGTGGAGTCAATCTAATATCTAAAATCTAAAATCGATCGGCTGTGGAGTCAATCTAATATCTAAAATCTAAAATCTAAAATCGACTGATGGAAACCCTGCAAACTCAACTTTACGAACTCGCACAATTTGCTAATAATTTAGTAAATACTCAACTGACAAACCTCAGTTTAGTCAGCATCGGAGTCATCTTTCTGGCAGGGTTGCTAACGAGCTTAACGCCCTGTATGCTTTCTATGTTGCCAATCACGATCGGCTACATCGGCGGATACGAAGCAAAAAGTCGCCTGCAAGCTGCAGCCCAGTCTGCATGGTTTTCCCTGGGATTGGCCACCACCCTTGCGGGTTTAGGTATTGTAGCATCACTCGCGGGACAAGTTTACGGCAAAATTGGCCTGGGTTTGCCGATTCTTGTCAGCATTATTGCTATTCTAATGGGGCTGAATTTACTCGAAGCTTTACCCTTACAAATGCCGTCTTTCGACGCTGTGGGGTGGGTTCCAAAAGATTTGCCGGCGGGGGTGCGATCGTACTTATTGGGCTTAACTTTTGGTTTAGTAGCGTCTCCCTGCAGCACGCCGGTTTTAGCTACACTCTTAGCTTGGGTTTCCAAAACGGGAGATACAGTTTTAGGTGGTGTGTTGCTGCTGTTTTACGCTGCTGGCTACGTCGCTCCGCTGATTATAGCAGGTACTTTCACGGCCAGCATTAAAAAGTTGTTAGAATTACGTCGGTGGTCGAGTTGGATTACGCCTGTTAGTGGCGTTTTGCTAGTAGGATTTGGCGTTTTCTCTCTGCTTTCCCGCATCCTTCCCGCTTAAGTTTAGTAGTAAGGACTTCAGTCCTTATTTAAAGATATAGCAGTCACTACGGAATGCGTGAATTAAGTTTTTTTAACGAACCGCGAAGACGCGAAGAACACGAAGGAAGAAAGAAAGAAAAGAGAAAGAATTCAAAATTGATTGAGACTTCCTCGATAAAAATAATAATATTTTATTCATTTTTTGTTTTTAGCTCCTTTTTCTTCCTTCTCCCTTCTTCCATCCGTTACATCCGTTACATCCGTTACAAAATCCGTTGCCGAACTTCCTGACATCCGTTACATCCGTTACAAAATCCGTTGCCGAACTTCCTTCATAATTACCAATGACATCAAAAGAAGTATTTCTCTCTAAACTATCAAACTGGGCGACTGCCCCTCAAAGGTTTTTCAAGCGAGAAATCTTGCCGGTGCTAGCAGATTTGCGGCTGGCAATTATCTTACTGCTGGCGATCGCATTTTTCAGCATTTCCGGCACTGTCATCGAACAAGGTCAATCAGTACCGTTTTACCAATCTAACTATCCAGAACACCCGGCTTTGTTCGGCTTCCTAACTTGGAAAGTTGTGCTAATTGCAGGACTAGACCACGTATACCGCACTTGGTGGTTTTTGTCCATCCTAATTTTGTTCGGCAGCAGCTTAACAGCTTGTACATTTACCCGACAATTTCCCGCATTAAAAGCCGCGCGCCGCTGGAAATTTTATGAAGAACCAAAGCAGTTTGAAAAATTAGCTCTCAGTGCGGAATTAGAAACAGTTGCTTTAACTTCGCTAGAATACCTTTTGCAGCAAAAAAACTACCGCATCTTTCGAGAAGGCGAAAAAGTTTATGCTCGCAAGGGAATAATTGGTAAAATCGGCCCGATTATTGTTCACGCCAGTATGCTAATTATTTTAGCTGGGTCGATGTGGGGCGCGATGACGGGATTTCTCGGTCAAGAAATGGTTCCCAGCGGCGAAACATTTCAGGTGAAGAATATCCTGGATGCGGGGCCTTGGGCGGGGCCGCAAATACCGAAGGATTGGTCGATGCGAGTTAATCGGTTCTGGATCGATTATAGTCCGAGCGGTGCGATCGACCAATTTTACTCTGACTTGTCAGTTTTGGACAAAACAGGCCAAGAAGTCGATCGCAAAACCATTCACGTTAACGAGCCCCTCAGATACCGGGGAGTCACATTTTATCAAGCAGATTGGGCAATAGCCGCCGTGCGAGTTCGCCTCAACAAAAGCCCGGTTTTACAATTGCCAATGGCTCAGCTAGACACCCAAGGTAAAGGTCGAATTTGGGGTGCTTGGATTCCCACAAAACCCGATTTGAGTGCGGGAGTTTCTCTGCTAGCAAAAGACTTGCAAGGAACGATGTTAGTGTACGGTACGGATGGCAAATTGTTAACTACAGTTCGCGCCGGCACAGCGGTGGAAGTTAACGGAGTGATGCTGGCAATTGACGAAGTTGTAGGCAGTACGGGATTGCAAATTAAAGCTGATCCGGGCATTCCGATCGTTTATACTGGCTTCGGGTTGCTAATGCTCAGCGTGCTGATGAGCTATCTGTCTCACTCGCAGATTTGGGCTTTGGAAAAGGACGGCAAACTATACGTCGGCGGGCGCACAAATCGCGCTCAGGTGACTTTTGAAAGAGAAGTTGTGGAGATTTTGGACAAGTTGGCCGAATCGAAAACAGCCGAGGAAAAAAGTGCGATCGCCGAGACTTCTCTAGCCAGTCAAAATTAATTGTAGGGTGGGCATTGCCCCACCTTACACCGATGGATAAAAAGGATAATTAAAGAGGAAATAAATGTGACAAAAAGGATTGAATTCAGTCAACACGCATTACTAAAAATAGAGGTTTTAGAAAGTCGCGGGCTTACAATATCAACAGATTTGATTTGTGAAACTATTAGAAGCCCTACTAAGTTAGAAGCAAGTGGTGAATGAAAGTTTATTTGTCAACAGAGATTGAATGGGCTTGTCCTAAGAGTAGTTTACCAAGAATATCATGAGAAAATTTTAGTAATTACTGCTTATCCTGGTAAGAGGTCAAGATATGAAAAAGATTAGATATAGCCCTGATGTAGATGCGATGCTGATCGAAATTTCCGTAGCTTGCGGGGCGGAACGCCATCGCCCGATCGCCTATGCCGAAGATGAAGGAAACATGATTCTGCACTATTCTAGCAGCGGATAACTGGTGTTGATTGAAATATTAGATGTCAAACAATTTATGTCATTGGAATCTCTCTCCGATGAGATACCTGCCCGCTAAAACACTTGAAGCGGGCGGACAACTCACAGGGACTTCACCTACTTCTCGTGCCGCACCTCAATCACGGTGTGGACGTTCCCGCGCGGCGAAAAATCGCCCTTAATCGTCGCTTCCAGCGGCGCGCAAGCCGCCACAAAATCGTCTAAAATTTGATTGATCGATTCTTCGTGAGAAATGTAGCGATCGCGATAACTGTTAACGTAGAGTTTCAGCGCCTTTAACTCTACCACCCGCTCGTCTGGCACGTAAGTAACGTGAATTGTCGCAAAATCGGGATAGCCAGAAAATGGGCACTTGCAAGTAAACTCCGGCAACGTAATGTTAATTGAGTAGCGCCGCCCGACTCGCGGATTGGGGAAAGTAATTAACTCCCCTTCCAAAATCTGGCGTTCGCCGTATTTCATTTCCTCGGTGCTTGACTTTTGCGACATACTTTGTTCGGCTGCGTAGTTGTTCATAGCGATTGACTAATAACTTGTAACATTAAATTTAATTTACGTTCAATATCTGTAACAAATATCTTGACGAATTGTGTTGCGATCGATCTAATTGCAAATACTCTCAGGCTAAACTAAAACAAGTTCACCCTCGCCATCTACAATTATGCAAAATACTACCTTATCTGACAATACTTCCCCTGAAAACTCCAATAGTTACTCTCCATCGGTACCGATTTCCCTCTATCGAGAAGTCACGGCAGAGCTGCAAGCAGCCCAAGCGATGCTCGATTCCCTCAAAACCCACAATCAGCAATTAGTCCAACAAAATCAACAACTGCGGCGAGAAGTAGAAACAGTAGTTCAAGTATCCCAACAGTTACAGCAAGTAGTCAACTCGGCTCAGAGTGTCACCCAGACAGGGATGCCTCAAATGCCGTCAGTCAAATTTAATTTCAGCGTTCAACCTCCGCCCCCACCACCTGTAACCTCCCAGACTAACTCTGCCATACCTCAACCACCTCAGACAGTGGCTTTCCCCTTCCCACTACCGGAAACGCAGCCAACAGCCACCTCAATGCCGCAGCCACTTCCCGAAAAATTATTTACAGAGGTGCCGGAAACTCCTTACCGTGTGCGATCTCAACTCAAAAAAACCTCAGACTTAAGCGGATTGTGGTTGGCGATCGCAATTTTTCTGATTGTGATTGCAGCTTTCGGTGCAGGTTATTTAGTTGTCCGCCCTTTATTAATGAAAAAGTAAATTCCAACAAGAATCCCACGGTTCGATCCGTGGGATTTTAAACAAAACCTAGCATAAATTGTTCAAAGTTACGCTAATTGGCCATCATCCTCTGGCGGCACTCGTTTCTACTGAACGAGGGGCATACTGCTCTTCACAAGCAGAGCCTACAATTCCCACCCCTGGCTCGAAACCGCGCGTGAACTCAGTGAGTTTTACCTGTTTAGCTTCCAAAGCTGTCTGTAGCACCTTCATGGCTCGGTGAGGGTCGCCGGCTCCGCAGAAAAATAAGTCTGCAGCAAAATAACCGTGTTCAGGCCAAGTATGGATTGCTATATGAGACTCTGCCAAAGTAGCAGTAGCTGTCACTCCGTGAGGACTAAACTGGTGTACGCACAAATCGATGAGAGTAGCTCCTCCGGCTTCGATCGCATCGAGAATAGCGCGGCGGATACGTTCAGGATCGTTGAGCAGGTCTCCAGGAGACTGCCAAGCATCAGCGACCAGATGGGTTCCCAATTGTTTCATTCTGCGGGGTTTTACCTCTATTGATTTCTAAGTCTCAAACCTTTTAACCATAGCACGGTGTCAAAAATTTTGCAAGTATCTTTCACAAAGAAAGATGAAGATTAGGAGGATGGAGCCCTAAGTCGTAGATTTGGGAGTTTGGGATTGGGGCTGGCGCGCGCGCGTCAACTTGTGGAACTGCACGGCGACAGAATTGCGGTTGAGAGTAGGGTTGATACCGCGAATCCGGTTGAAGAAGTTGCCGATGGGGCTGAAGCTCGAAAAGTTTTGAGTTTTAAGTTAAATAATCTTTAACTTAAAACTCAAAACTATTTTCCCTTAATCAACTGATCAATGGGAGCATCTCACTTTTGCATTTACAGTGCGAGCGTCCCCGCTCGCGTATTGTACAATACGCGAGCGGGGACGCTCGCACTACAATAAAAAAAATGCTTTTTACAAAACTGAGATGCTCCCTTGATCAATCCCGGCTGTGAGTAGCTCCATTCGGCAAAATCGCCCCGCCCAAAGCTGCTTCATTCAAATTATCAACATTCAAGCTTGCCCCAATCAAATTAGCCTCGGACAAATTAGTTCCTGTCAAATTCGCCCCTGTCAGAGAACTTAGGAGCAAACCCGCTCCCGACAAATTGGCGTGACTCAAATTCGCCCCCCGCAAATCCGCTTCCAGCAAGCTAGCACCTGCCAAATTCGCACCGCTCAAGTTAGCTCCCCGCAAAGAAGCTTTGTTCAAATTCGCAGCCCTCAAATCCGCATTGTGCAGAATCAAACCATTTAAATTAGCTTTACTCAAATTAGCTCCCTGCAAGTCGGCACCGCTCAAATTAGAGCCATTTAGATTGGCCGATTGCAAGTCAGCACCGCTCAAGTCAGCACCGCTTAAATTAGCAGCGCTAATAGAAGCTTCCCGCAGACTTGCTTCGCTCAAACAAGCCCCAACTAAATTGACGCCGCTGAGATTTCCGCGATTGAGATAAGCCCGAGTTAAAGTTGCTCCGCTCAGGTTCGCCCCGGTCAAATCTACCTCGCTGAGAATCGCTCTCGTCAGATTTGCTCTACTTAAGTCAACCCCGCTCATAATTGCTCGGCTCAGCGTCGCCCCGCTCAAATTAGCCTCCGTTAGTTTTGAGCCGCTTAGCAAACAAGCTCCTACTAAACTCGCTCCCGTCATCACAGCTTTGCTCAAGTCAGCCTGAGACAATATTGCTCCGCTGAGATTTGCCCCGCTAAAATCTGCGGAGATCGCCACAGTTCCAGTTAAACTAGAACTTCCGAGGTTAGCTTCAATTAATTTCGCCTTAGACAAATTAGCCCCGCTCAAGTCGGCGGCGTTTAAATTAGCTCCAATCAGTTTGCTTCTAATTAAGTTGGCACCTTTCAAATTAGCGTTGCTCAAATTTGTTCGACTGAGATTAGCTTCACTCAAATGAGCTGCAATGAGGTTAGCCCCTCGAAAATCTCGTTCCCCGTTTCTATGTCTAGTTAAAAGTTCATCGGCACTTAAAAGCTCAGTGAAATTCATAAAAAAATTGAGTGAGTTTCCTTAATTTCTCGATGTTCTATGTTGTCTGAAAATTTGTACTATCGTGTTTGGCAGTAAGTTGTTTCAACCTATACTGCCACATTAACAATTGTCAAAACTGGTTGATTCCTAGCATCACCCTGCTCACCTAGTTATAACTCACGAAAAACCCGGTTTCTCGTAAAGAATCTGGGTGTTTTCAGCGCGGCATTCATGAAGAAACCGAGTTTCTCGCCACGTGTAAGCCCTGTAACTATTATTTGGCTAGTAATTAGTTGGCGGTTGATGTTAGTTGTTAATTGTTAGTTGTATTTATACTAACTGCTAATCACTAACTATTAACTGCTAACCAGTTACCAAAATACCGAGAAGTTGTCGATCGCTACGAGTCAACGTCGATCGAATATTTGGGGTATTGCTGGCGGCATCCGCGCCGCATTCTGACCCGAAAATTTGCCAGTACAGGCGATCGAATTTATTAGTGCAATCAAGAAACAACATATCGGAGCTTCAACCCCAAATGCCTTCTACATAAGTGCCTTCTATCTTCGAGCGCCCATGAAAGCAGAGCTCGGTCAGCTCAGCTAGTTTCACCTCCCCCCACTGTGCTGCGCGCCAGTGAAAACCAACAGGAAGGCTGTTTCCCTCTGAATTCTAAGCGGCTCACGGGCGCAGGAAGCAACACACTATCCCTTGCCTGAGATTTCGCCAAAAAATGCGTCGCGAGCCATTGTGCTCCCGCGCTGCTGTGCTTGCTGTTAATGTTTACTCGATCCATGAGCGCTTGCGGTTCTAATTAACAGACCACCCTACACCAGACGCGCTCCCGAACATAAAAGCTGTTCCTGGGCTTCTCAAATGTTTCGCTGAGGCATTCCCAGAAAAACTGTATTCCTATAGCAGGTTTTGCCAAAGGCAAGTCTGCTGCTACAGCCAACTAATGACCAGCCTAAGTCTTGCCCGAAGGATCTGACAATATTATTCTTCTAATATTTACCGACCACGGCAGGCATTTCTGGGCGCGCGGGGCTGGCTACTTCACCTGTATAAGTTGGTGAAATTAGACACCCCATAATTAAAGATAGTCGCTCTTTGACTAACTGGGCAATATTTGCTGTAATTTATGTCATCTAATTTCATAATACAGCAGGGTTTGCAATCGAGCTGTAGTGAGTGTTACAGACTAAAAAATCGGTGCAGATTTCGGCTGAAAAAATTCAGGGAACCGATCGATCCTCCGGCACAAAGCCCAGCTCACGGACTGGGCCCCCAATCAACATTAAACTTTTGAGAGGTGGCTTTTTTAAGTTTCCAGAACAAAACAAAAGCCGGCTTTCAGAAAAAAAGCCGACTTTTGAGATCATTTTACCGACGAAGTGTAAAACTCCTAGCTCGCCGGTGTTGGTTGGATCACTTTCCCCAATCCGATCGCGCGAGTGGGACTACTCTGCAGGAAGTAGAAACAATACCCAAACAAACTCTGAACTATTAAATCAGAGGGCGGCCGGTAGCGCCACGAGTGGGATCGTAAATACCAGCGGTAGTATCAACCCCAGGAGTGCCGTAATCAGTGCGAGCGCTATCGCCGCTGGGATGATAGTCGTAGGTGTTCCAATGCTGAATACCTCCGCGGCTCAGAATGGTTTCAGCTTTAGCGACTTCTGCTTCGCTGCCGTCAACGAGTACCAAGTAATCTCCTCTTGCCACGCGATCGCTGTATGCTTTAGCTTCCTCTTCGGGAATTCCCATACCGACTAAAGCTCCGATCAAGCTGCCCGCAGCCGCACCCAACGCCGTACCGGCGAGTGTAGTGGCGATCGCCGTAGCTGAGGCTCCTGCCAGCATAATCGGCCCGATGCCCGGAATTGCGACTAGACCCAGACCTACCAACAAGCCTGTCAAACCGCCCAAAGTGCCACCTGTGAGGGCGCCCTTTGTGGCCCCTTCATCGGCCTTGTTGTCCGTGCTGTCGTGCACGTCAATGCCTGCGATGTCTCCTTTAGAGTCAGCATCCTTAGCGATGACCGACACCCGATTCATGTCGAAACCGGCAGTTCTCAGTTCTCCCAGTGCGTGTTCCGTCTCGCGGCGGGTTGAAAATACTCCCACGGCGCGCTTCTGGCGACTCGAAGCTCTGCGGCCGGTGTCTGCCGGCACATCGTAAATGCCCCAATCCTGAATGCCCCGGACGCTCATAATTCCTTCGGCGGTGGCAAGTTCGGCATCGGTTCCTTCTACGAATACCAAATATTCACCGCGCGAGACGCGATCGCTATAAACTTTAGCTTTATCTTCGGGAACTCCCAAACCGACCAAACCGCCTACCAAACCGCCGGCTGCCGCCCCAATCGCGCCTCCAATCACAGTATCTGCTAGCAGAGTGGCGATCGCGCCCCCCGCCATCACCGGGCCCACTCCCGGAATCGCTAGTGCCCCAATACTTCCGAGCAACCCAATCAAACCGCCCGTCACGACTCCCGCTGTCGCGCCTGCTTTTGCGCCACCGCCCACTTGGTCGTCGGTACTCTTACCAGCGCTAGCGCCCGCAATTTCGGTGTGATCGAGCTTTTCCCCAACTACCGAAACTTTATTCATCGGAAACCCGGTACTTTGCAGCTCCATCAGGGCTAGTTCCGTATCTCGGTAATTAGAAAATGCTCCTACAGCTCGCTTATGTTGACCTACAGCCATTTTTTTTCTCCTGACAAATATACTACTTTTACACAACCACAGAATTTATGCTCTGCCATCAATCACATTTAGTCATTTTTTCCCAACAATTTTCATCGGTCGGCGGGAATAACTTCCACCTCTATCTTCAGGTTGGTTTCCCACTAATTATCCGGGCTGAAAAATCGAAAATTGGGAAGGGGAAGTTGCAGGTATTGCGCGAGTTTTGAGTGCGTGAATTTTATATTCAATTTACACTCTATTAACTTAAAACCCCGCTCTCCCTAGAGAGTCACCTAAGCGTTGCGATCCGCTCCCAAAGCAATCTTACCATGCCGCACTTTCCCTCTTCCCTCAGACTTCTCTCCTAGATCACTACATCCTTCTTCCTTCTTTTCCTCGGATTTCTTGCTTCTAATTTATTGATTGCTGCTAGGCGATGCGGGTGCAGCGGGGGCGACAACAGCGGTAACATTCACCTGTTTGACACCCTTAATCTCTTTAGCTAGTGGCTCAATTTTAGCTAAATCAGTTTGATTGGGAACTGTGCCACCTACGGTGACAAGCCCATCTTTTGCCTCCACAGTTAGCTGACCTTTAGTGATGTTTACTTCTAACTTGGACCGCACTTCACTTTGCAGGTCGCCATCAGCTCTGATTGCATCGCCTCCCGTCACATTGTTGCGCTGTTCTCTGGCCCTGATATCCGAATTTGCTTGGTTTTGGCGAATCTGGCTAGTGGCGTCACCCTGAGTTTCTTGAACTGTACCGGCTGGGGGTGGGCTGTTGACATTTCCTGTGGCAGAACTAGGAGCATCAGCGCTAGTTTTAGCCCCGTCGCTGCAAGCAGCACCTCCAAATAATAGGATGCCGCTGAGGAGAATTGGTGTTAGTTTGTTCATAATAGGTTTATACCCTCCGGGTAAACTTTCGATGAGGCTGACTTGGTTGAGCCAGATGGAGCAAGACAGCATCTTTGTTTGTGCTTTCTGATTTGTGCTTTCTGCGCTTTAAAAATCCTTATATCAAATATATCCAGTTGAGCAAGTATCTACATCGCTCCACGGGTGTAAAATTTATCTATGTCGTTAGATAGAGTACAAAAAATACAATAAGGTCTTAAGTCAAATTTAGCGTAATTTAGTTCTGACCACATTATTACTCAGAAACCAGTTTGATCCCGCCTTTTTTGTTGCCCAGGCCAATATTTTCCTAGACACCAAGTTGAAAAGCGTAAGTTTTATTAATAAATTCGATCGCCACTCCCAAGTAATTTTTTTCTCTTCCCTGCAATCTCTGACTTATTCCCTCAACATCTATCCGTTAAATCTGTTAAATCTCCTACACTACTCATTGTAAAACTTCCTGCTTCAAAACAAACGAAAAGAGTCGAGAAATTTTTGAGCATTTTCTGGTTCTCGGGTAGTGGCAACCAGCCCGTAAACGCGCGTTTCCACCAAAAAAACTTGACCTACACCTACAGGTTCATTGGGGGAAAGTGGCTGAAACTCAAATTCTTTTCCCGGATAGCCTCCGAGAGAAATATCTCGCACTTGCAAGAGTTTAGCATTCGCCGCCACGACGAAAACATCAACGGCACTATTTAAAGTTATTCTGATATTATTGATATTATTGTCGCTCAGCCGAAAATCTAGGTCAAAGTATTGAAGCAAATAAGTTTCTTTGTTTTTTAAGTTCGATCGGTATGTATGAGCAATAAGTTGATTTGAAAAAATTTCTGAATTAATTTTAGGAGTTCCCGGCATATCGATCGCAAACTGACCCATAGCCGAGCAAAATGGCTGCCACTCTGGCGTCTGAATTTCTGCCCGCAGCGGGGCTGGTTGAGATGCAGCGGGACGGGCAAACTTGACAGGGTATAAAAGTAATGTAGGAGTAACTAGAAGTAAATACAGAAATTTCATTTGGGTAAAAATTATATATGCCCGATCGATCTGCGCTAGCCTAGAAATATATCTGCAAAGGGGCGATTTATGCTGAATATTATATTTACTCAACGGCGAGGCAACTCTCCCGGACGATCTAAAACCAGTAAAACCAATAAAACCAATATACTCGCTGCTGTAAATACTTGGCTGGCTGTGTGTCTGCTGGTGGCTGTCACAGCTTGTGCAAACAGCCCCAACAGCAAGGCCCTCGAAGAATCTTTAGCCGCCGATCCCAAATTAAAACAAAATCCACTGGTTTTCTCTTCCCCGCCACCAGCGACAGCAATTGAGACAAACTCTACCGCCAAACTTCCTCCCGATTTCCCAACAGAGATTCCACTATATCCTAATGCTGAGTTAATCGAAGTTAGTGGGGAAACAGATCCCTCGCAAAAAAATGTGCGGCTGCGCTGGGAAAGCACTGATCCGGTTAATTCGGTTCAGAACTTTTACTCTACAGAGTTTGGGCGTCGCAACTGGGAAATAGTCAGCCGCCCCACCGCCGAGGGACAAGGTTCTTTGGTAGCAACGCGAGATAATTTGCGGGTAACAGTGTCGCTTTCTCCTACTCAGAAAGTAGGAGGTTCTACAGAATTTGCGATCGACTACAGCAAAGAAAGCCCCGAAATTGCCGGCAGTCCCCAACCTAATAATTCCGATTCTAGCCCATCTCCAACCGCTTCACCAACTCCATCTAATTCAGAGGGAACTACTCCAACGCCATCCGCCTCGCCCAAATCAGCAAAAGTTAGCCAACTAGACACCCAAATTCCTCAACAGTTGCGGCAGTATGTGGCTGATTTAAGTCAGTTGGAAGTGCTGAAAGTGCGATCATCGACCGAAAGTGCTAATTTAGAAACTGCCAGCAGTTTGCCCAAACCCAACCAAATTATCACTCGCCGCGAATACGCCCGCTGGTTAGTAGCAGCTAACAATCAGATTTATGCTAGCCGTCAAGCCAAACAAATTAGATTAGCAGTAGACTCTAGCGAACCGGCTTTTTCTGACGTATCCAAAACAGACCCAGATTTTTCAGCAATTCAAGGTTTAGCAGAAGCCGGTGTAATTCCGAGTTCGCTTTCGGGAGAAACTAAAGATGTGAAATTTCGCCCAGACGCACCTTTAACTCGCGAAACAATGATTCTCTGGAAAGTGCCTTTAGATAGTCGTCAAGTTTTACCGACAGCTAACATTGACGGAGTGAAAGAGAAGTGGGGTTTTCAAGATGCTTCTAAGATTGATTCCCAGGCGTCGCGGGCAGTTTTAGCTGATTTTAACAATGGAGATTTGGCGAATATTCGCCGCGTGTTTGGTTTTACTACTCTGTTTCAGCCGAAGAAATCCGTGACTCGCGCCGAAGCTGCGGCTAGTTTGTGGTATTTTGGCGTTCAAGATCAGGGATTGTCCGCTAAAGATGCCCTGGAAGCAAAGTCTCAACCTGTTGAGTAGAGTTTTTTGGGGTGGTTAAAAGTTTTGAACACACCATCTACTTAGCCAAAACAAAGAAATCGGGTTTTTTCTCTGTAACACAACCCGGTTTCTGCGTCCACGACTGACGAAATTGTACCAATTTTTGATTAATCGGCGTGCGATCGCCCGCCACAAAAATTGCAGCTTGAGTTTCTAGGATTTCTGTAAAGATGGCTTACCCAGAAACCGACTTTTATCTACGAAAATGCCCACTAAAACGCGAGGCATATCCGGTAAAAAACCCCGTTTCTTTAATTCTTCTGCGGGAGTTATAGTAAAAAATCCTTTCAATAATTACACATTGGCTTTTCTGTCCTTTTGATCTACCCTAGGGAATAGATTTTTTTGCTTTAATCTTAATTTCTGTATCCTGCCATACAACTGCTGCATTTGGCGGGCAAATTTTATACATATTTTAACTAACGCTTGGTGCAAAACTCTCAGTAGGATTCCGGATGGCTTAGCGGCCTTAACGATAAATGAAAAAGAGTGTTTGAGCTCTGGGAGAGCGTTTTTTAATGTACGATATTACCTTATTTACCCCGCAAGACATGGCTAAATGCAGCTTAGTCCTGCGCCACTTAGGTAGAAATACTGCTAGTATGGAAGCCAGCAGCCAGAAGATTGTTAACTATATTTACCAACATTTTTGCGATTCGCAAACTGGAGAAAATACCTGTGCCTTAGTGCGTTTGTTTAAAACTCATCCCTACGGGGAATTAGAAGACTCATTGCAACAATCCGCCCGCCGCTTGATGAAGGGCAATTCCCCCGCGGCCGACATGAAATGTTGGACTCTGCTAGCAGCCGCCGGCCCAGAACCGCAGTGGAATTCTCGGCACACAGCAGCAGAAAACACAGCTATTCCATTAGTTAGCACAAAATTAGTGGCTCAAATGCCGGCGATTTCGGAAATAATCCGGCAGTTTGGTTTAGACATTCCTACATTCCTCGGAATTGAGCCAGAAAGGTTCCTGCAATTAGAGTCCGCAGTATTAAATATTTTTCACGTATCAGAAGCAAAGGGCAGCCCCTTTATTCCTGAGCAAAATTCCTTAATTATCCCCTACCAAGTCAAGTCTGTCTTGGGATTGGGGGGACTTCTGCCGTCAGGAAGTTTGTTTGCGATAGTGATGTTCCTGAAAGTTAAAATTCCCCAAAGCACGGCTGAAATGTTTAAAGATTTGGCACTTAGTGTCAAAACGGCATTGTCCATGCCCGACGAACAAAGTGTTTTTGAGTATTCAGGAAATTCTAAAAGTTTTGTTAAAAATAACAATTTTGCCGAAACCCAGTTACTCGAACATCAAGTTGCCAATTTGATTGAATTACTGGATTTTTCAGAACAAGAAATGCTCAGACAAGCCACTCGCTTTCAACAGACTATTGACAATTTACAGCGCGAACTAGCCGAATAAAAAAATAAAGAACAAGCTTTGAAAGCAAGTCAAGATAAATTTACAGGCATCCTCAATATTCCCAATGATGCTATTGTTGTGGTCGAAGAAACTCAAGTAATTCAGCGCTTTAATCAAGGGGAAGAACAGATTTAAACTAAGCTCTGTGTTTAGTAACCCGGTGTCCTTGATAAACCGGGTTGTTGCTGTGTTTTTTGAGTTATACCAGTTACCAAAAAATATGCTGCAATGATCTGACAATACTCCGGACTGTTTTTGGAACAATACTACAAGCTTACGCGGGGCAAGGAGCATAAAAAAGTCTAATTAAATGCCGCGTCAGGGGTAGAGCTGACATTGATTTAATGATCCACAGTGGCTCAAAGTCAGGCGAGAATAAGCCATTGGGCCATATAAAAACTGTCCGGACTATTGATCTGAGAGTTTAAGGATGATTATATCAAAGTAAACTACCAAGAAAGAATTGATTTAACAGTTAATGTCCTATGCACTTTTGAGGAGTCCCTGAGAAGCCTAAACTATAATTTACTTAGTTGGTGTATGAGTATGTTACTAAAATTGAAAAAAGTCAAAAGGTAAGAAAGCCAAAAGTAAAAAATCTTTTTTTACTTTTGGCTTTTGACTTTTGACTTTTACCACATCCAGTATTCAACTCAAAACTCAAAACTCAAGACTCTTAAGGCGCTGCTGCCGCCCTGCGGTTGGCAACAATCAGATTAGCCTGATACTCTGCCGCTTTTTGCTGAGCCTTTTGATAGTTCGGGCTGGTTGACGGCACTGCTCTCATGAGCCCAACCGCTTTCTGCCATTCGCTTGCTACTGTGATCCACTCATTTTGAGACTGAGCCGTCTGGGCCGAAATTGCTGCCTTCTGAGCTGTGTTAACGGCTTCCCTCCAAGAGTCAGGCTTAGGCGCGGTGGCTTTTGGTGCAGGAGAGGCTGCCTTGGGCGCCGGAGATGCAGCAGCTTTGGGTGGTGGGGATGTCGGAGTTGGGCTTGCGGGCGCAACAGCAGTAGGAGCGACTTTTGGTGTAGGAGAGGCTGCCTGTGGCGTACCCGGAGATGCACCCGGAGAGGATGCGGCGGCTTTAGGCGCGGGAGATGCGGGTTTCGGGGAAGGGGAAGCAGCTTGGGGGGCGATGGGTTCTGGGTTCGAGTCGCCGAAGGGGAAAGTTTTAGTAAAGAAAAGGCCTGCGATCACCGCCAGAGGTACTAAGATACCCACAGGTATTACCCATTTGGGAAATTGTTTTTTCGGAGGCGGGGCTTGATCTTCGTCTTCGTCTTCGTCTTCCTCGTCGTCATCTCGATCGAATTCTCCTTCTTGATAATAGTCTTCGCCTTCGGGCTCGACATCATCTAAACCTACGGAGTCGTCAGGCATTCCACTATCCAAGGGGTAAGGCATTGAACCCGCAGGCATCAGATCAATTTCATCTTCCCACGCAGGCGATCCGTCACCTGTTCGACGCCCGTAAACCTTTACAGTGTGAATTGATTCGAGTCCCAGCTTCGTCATGCCGGTGCGGATGAAATCGACCAATACCATTTGATCCGGTACTTTGTCTGCCTCCAGATTTATGTGGAGGCAGCCGTTGTCCCGCGTCACATCGGCGTTGATGCCTTTGGGTTTGAGTGTACGGTTGATGCTAGATGCGATCGCTTTTGGATCGCCTTGCTTGAGCAGTTCCCGCGGGTTCTGTTGTGTCATGGGTAGCGCTCTTTTTTTGGGGGGGGTGGAGAGCCGGCAAATAATATTAACCGATCGGCATTCGGCGGACAATATTTATTTACCACATTAACTTCTACTTTGGCATTCTGAGAGTATTTCTAGTATCTATTGACCTTTTGGCCTGCGAGCCGGCATCAAGCGCATAGCCGAAGAAAGAAATTTGTTGTAAAAATTTACAGTAAGGGCCGATCCTGTGCCCTGTCGCGCATCAGCGAAACAAGCTAGAAAGTTCTATAACTTTGGTTTGCAGGGTTGAGATTTCTTCCCGACCCCGCTTTAAAGAAGCTTCTAACTCTAGCAGCAAAGGCAAACTTTTTTGCAGTTTTTCTAAGCTGGCGTTCTTGACTTCTTGGCGAAAATAGTATACTCGTTTGGGATTGCCGAGGTCTAGAGCTTGAGCAATTTTATCATCGCGATCGCCCGCTTGGATCATCGCTTTTACCCAAAGCCAAATCCGAAACTTACCAGTCAAGCCAGCCACAATCCTCAAACCCGGCTCGTTGCGGCCAGTTAAGCCGGCCAATAAATCCAAAGCGGCGGAGGTATTGCCCTCGCGAATCGCATCGGCTAACTGGAAGGTATTTTGGGCGTGACAGTGCACCAGTGCGGCAACTTCTTCCGGGTTCAGAGGTTGGCTGCGGTTGCCCGCAAACAGTCGCAATTTTTCCAGTTCGCTGTATAGCCCGCGGGTATCGCTACCAATGGATTCGGCCAAAAGTTCGATCGCTGTGGCGGTCAATTTTACGTTCATTTCGCCCGCGACTTGGCGCACCCGCTGGGCTAATTCTTTGTCATTCCAAGGCGGAATCGGCGAAAATTCCCGCACTTGGGCGGCGGACTGGACAAGTAACTTGGTAGATTTGAGCCGGCTGTCGGGTTTTTTGACGGATGTCAGCAGCAACACGGTGGTAGGGGGAATCACCGGCAGCGTCCGTTCAAATTGCGCTAACAGTTCTGGAGAGCACTGCTGCGTTACAGTCGTATTTGCCAGCCAGACAAAACGGCTGCCGGTACCGAAGGGGGGCGTTAAAGCTCGATCGAGTCCTTCGACCACAGCGTCGGCTCGATCGGCAATAATCTTGTCATAGTTAAAACTAGCCCAGTTGGGGTCGAGGACTGTTTGGCGCAAACTTGTCACAGCCTGCGCGATCGCAAAGTCGTCTTCCCCCCAAAACAGGTAAATTTGCATGAAAAACGCTCAGTAGCCCAAAAAATCACAGTTGCACGCGAGGCTTGTCCAACATATCCTGAATTGGACTGTTGGAAGCCCGCGCCATAATATAAAATTTGGTGTGGGAGTTTGTCACCGCGAGGAAATCAAGATTGGATGATACTTATCAAGCTTACGTAAATCGGGTGGCGCGAATGACGCTGCTGGACTCCTACAAGTCCCAGGTGGAACACATTCAGGAATCTCCAAAATTTAAGCCCGACGAAGCAGGCCGGAGAGATCCTGTACCTTTTCCAGGTTATTCCGTGATTACGCCCCCTGCGGGGGAAGATGCAGAAAATGCTGCATTTTATAGTAATTTGCACTCGAGCCAACAACGGCTATTGCAGGAAATAGGGGAGGGTGCGCTCGTGGCACTGCCTCCTGATAGCTTCCATTTAACCGTAGCCGATTTGATTTGGAGCAGCGCTTTTCGAGACGCCTCTGATAAAAATCCCGAATTTGAGGAGCAACTGCGCTCGCGCATGGCCGATCGTTTTGCCGCCTGCAAACCGTTGGCGGGCGGCGCTCCCATTCGCTGGATAGTGTTGGGGTTGATGGTGATGACTAGAGCTGTGGGTGTTTGTTTGGCACCGACGGACGAAAACTCTTACAAGCAAATTCTGGAGTTTCGCCGATCGATCTATCAAAATCCCGATTTAATGGCTTTGGGAATTGAACAGCAATATCATTTTACGGCACACATTACTCTGGCTTATTTTGGGGACACCGGGCCGAACCTTGACCGTGATCGCTTGTGCGCTTTGCTGTCAGAGTTAAACGAGCAATGGCTGGACACGCCGCAAGAACTGTCCGTACACCGAGCCGAACTGCGGAAGTTTGAGGACATGACTAGCTACATCCGGCAACCGGATTGGCCTGTTTTTGATTTTTAAGGAAGGAAGAAGGAAGAAGGAAGAAGGAAGAGGGAAGAAGGAAGAGGGAAGAAGGAAGAGGATCGATGTGAAGATTTTTTCTCATCTCCCACTCTCCCCATCTCCCACTCTCCCACTCTCTCGCCCTCTCTCCCCCTCTCCCCTGTGACAATAGTCAGGATATTGCCTATTAAATGCTTTAATTATTTTTGTTTGACAGTAAAGTCAAGGAAAAAATTTATGAAAAACCAGGAAAAATCAGTAATTCTGGTTTTTTACTTTTTGCTTAAAAAGTGACAGTACACGTTGTTGGTATAGGTTTAGATGGAGCTGCTGGGCTGAGCGAATCGGCGCGGCAGGTTGTAGAAATGGCCGCTCTGCTAATAGGGAGCGAGCGCCATTTAAGCTATTTTCCCCAGCAGGACGGAGAGCGCTGGGCGTTGGAAGATTTGACCGAAGCAATTCTGGAAATTCGGCGCTGGTGGGCGACTGAACCCGAATTAGAACCCTCTGCGGGGACGGTGGAACTCCGCGATCGACCGATCGTAATTTTAGTGGCCGGCGACCCGCTGTTCTACGGCTGGGGAAAGTTGTTAATTGCCCAATTGCCGGCAGAAGAATTGACTTTTCACCCCCACGTCAGTTCTGTGCAGTTGGCTTTTAACCGCTTACATATCCCTTGGCAAGACGCTCATTTTGTTGGCTCTCAAGGACGTTATTTCGAGGAACTGACTGCCAAACTCAAGCTGGGTGTCGAGAAAATTGCGGTGCTCGCCGACGAAACTCATACTCCGGCGGCCCTGGCAAATTTGGTGAAAGCTCTAGATTTGCCTACACGCTACGAGTTTTGGGTTTGCGAAAATTTGGGTTCTGCTGACGAGCGCGTGGGCCTCCGTTCTCTGTCAGCTTTGCTGGGAGAGTCTTTTGCACCGCTGAGCGTGGTTGTGATGCTGCGGGAGTCCCCGCCGACGGCAGAACCTTTGGATTTGGAAAAGTTGCCTTTGTTGGGAATACCGGATGCAGCTTTTATCGGTTGTGGCGATAAGCCGGGTTTGACGGTTGAACGAGAAGTGCGGGTGTTGGTGCTGGCACAATTGGCTTTGCAACCGGGACAAGTTGTCTGGGATGTGGGTGCTGGTAACGGTTCTGTATCGATCGAAATTGCTCGTTTATTCCCGCAGTCTGAGGTGTACGCGATCGAAAAAACGGTTTTTGGCACTTCTGCGATCGAGTTCAACTACGGCCGTTTTGGGCTGCAAAATGTGTTCTCGATTTACGGAACCGCCCCGGAAATCTTGCACCGCTTGCGTCCTCCGCACCGGATTTTTATTGGCGGTAGTGGCGGAGGGTTGACTAAAATTTTGGGCGTTTGCGCGCTGCGGCTGCTTCCTGGAGGCTCGATCGTGTTGGCTTTGGATGCTGTTGAGGATATTGCTACTGTTTTGAGCTGGATGGGCGATCGGGTGCGCCGGGAACCGCACTGGAGTTACCGAATCGTGCAAGTGCAGTTGTCGCGTTCTGTGGCTGGAGGAAATTCAACTCGTTTTGACGCGCTGAATCCGGTTTCGATTGTGACGATTGATCGACACTTGAATTAATGTCTGATTTTTAACCGCTGATTTAAGCTGATTAGCGCTGATTAACAACGCTGATTTGAGTTAGGAAGAGTAAGGTTGCGGTTGCTAGTAGCAATAAAATGCCGGCTGCACCTGCTAGCGGTTTTGCTGCTATTCCTGTAATCCACTCCGGTGCGCGGCCTGTCGGATTAATTGCGCCTTCTGTATCTACGGTAGTTATACCCCAAATCCAAGCTGCGTGAATGCCGATCGCCAATCCTAAACTGCCATTGTCGGCGATGCGGGCTAATGTTAAAACCATCCCCATCAGCCACAATCCTGGCAGTTGCGGTAGAGTTTCTTTGGCGGCCCAAATTAAGTGGGCGATCGCGAAAATGAAACTGGCGATCGTTGCTGCGATTAGCATTGAGTAATCTTGCTGGAGGATTGTTTGCAAGCAGCCGCGAAAGATTAACTCTTCTGTGGCGCTAATCCACAGTCCTAATAACAGAGTCAGCAGACTAGCCGGGTTAAAAATTAAAGTCCACAAATTAATTTTTTTTTCGCCTGTTTCCGTGGAAGCCTCGCTTTTTTTTAGCTCGATCCAGCCTGTGGCGAATTGCAGACCGAATAAAATTACTAAGCTGATTATTCCTAATCCTAATCCCCGCAGTAATGACATCAAAACTGCGGGTTGCCAATCCCAACCCCAGTTGGCAAAAGATGTGTTTTCGATCCAACTTGTCGCCCATAAAATGAAGGGGACAATCAGGTAGAGGGAAGCTAGTAAAGGTAGTTTTTTGTTTCCCAAGGGTTGGGGCGGATGCCATTTGAGGGCGATCGCCAGCACAATCGCTGCGGGAAGCCACACAACAATCCAAGTCGAGAAAAACAAGATTATTTTGACAATTGCTGGTATTGACGGCGACAGCAGTCGCAGGTTAGTTATACTATTCCACATTTAATGGGTTGCAACTATAATACTGTTGACTGTTGGCTGTTAACTAATAACTACTGACTACTGCCAACTGCCAATTGACTACCGATCGAGCTTGCGCTGAATTTGCCTCAGAGACTGGTACATTTCGGGCAAGCGGTTGTAGACTGCTGTGGCTTTGAGAAATAGTTTGTGGGGAATTGCTGGAATGCCCGTCACGATCGCACCTGCGGGCACGTCGCTGTGAATTCCGGCTTTAGCAGTGGCGATCGCCCCATCTCCGATTTTGGCTTGATTAGCAATTCCTACTTGACCTGCCAAAATTACATTGTTGCCAATTTTGACCCCGCCGGCCATGCCAACGTGAGCGGCAAACGCACAATTTTTTCCTACTTGACAGCCATGACCTACGTGTACTAAATTGTCGATTTTTGTATTCTGCCCGATGCGGGTTTCTCCGACAGCCGGCCTGTCGATCGTGCTGTTGCAGCCAACCTCAACGCCCTCTTCTAATACAGTGCAGCCAGACTGCTCCATTTTCACCCACCCTGTGGCTGTCGGCACGAACCCAAAACCTTCGCTGCCGATCGCCGCACCGCTGTGAATCACGCAATTTGCCCCGATGCGAGTACGTTCGTGAATGACACAATTAGCGTGTAAAACAGTGCCGGGGCCTATTTCCGCATCTGGGTAAATTACAACATTTGGATGAATGCAAACGTTGCTGCCAATTTTGACTTTTGCTTGAATAACGACGTGGGGGCCGATATAGACATTTTCACCAATTTCTGCTGAGGGGTGAACGGTGGCTGAGGGATGAATTTCGGATGCTGGGCGAAACGGTTGATAGAAAATGGCGATCGTTTCAGCAAACAGCAATCGCGGATCTGCTGCGGCAATCCAAGCAATGTTGCGATCGGTACATTGAGCTTGGAGGCTTTCATCTAAGGGTAAAATTAAAGCCGAAGCATTTGTAGTGGCTGTATGAACGGCAAATTTAGCACCTTCTATATAACTGATTGTGCCCGATGGAGCTTCATCAACAGGGGCAGCGCCAGTAATTTCCGGATCGGTAGCAACCGACGCTGTGAGGGTGCGACTGGTGGCTAAGTTAAGTTTTTCTACTATTTCACTAAACTTCATCTATAAAAATTTGTTGTTAGCACAGATGGATCATAGTTAAAATTACCAGCTTTGGAGCACGATCTGAGCAGTTGCCATTTAAAAAACAAAAACCCCGGTTTCTTGAAGAAGTCGGGGTTGTAGCGCTCGATTATTTTTGGCAATTATTTTACAGAAACTGCATCTACGTCAACGGTGCTGCCGTTGGCTTCAGAATAATTGGCACCGGTGGCTTCGGATGCTGAAGCTGTCTCTGTTTGGCGAGATTTAAAGTAGTCGATCGCCATTTGGGATACTTCCGAAATCAGCAAGACTGCGATCGCCACATCGTCAATTTGTCCGACGACGGGGAGAAAGTCTGGGGCAATGTCGATCGGGCTTACCAGATATGCCAGCGTTCCTAGAATAATCCACCAGCGATATTTGGGGTTGCGGAGGGTTTCGCGGTACCAGTTGTAAACAGATTGTATAGAAAAGTTCATGGGGTTGTCCTCTACTTATATTTTCAATCTTGACAAATTGTCGCTCGAAATGCTTGTGGAGATATCCCCCCTAGGGTTGGCAAGAGACTTCTACCTGGGAGTATAGGGAATTGGGGAGGGAGAAGTTGTCAAGCTGTGTTGAAAGGGCGGGGACTCTTGACAACGCCCCTACAGAAACCTGACAGATGAAAGCCGATAGAATTAATCTGTGTTTATCTGCGTTTATCTGCGGTTTAAAAAAACATTCATATTGTTGAGGGTAGATTCGGAATCTATTACTTGTATATCGTGATTAAAGCAAGTTACTTAGATTGGGATTTTCAACCGCAGGTGTCAGCAGATAAACACAGATGAACGCCGATGGGATTTATCTGTGTTTATCTGCTGTTTAAACAAATCTTCATCTCTCTCACTCACGAATTTTGAAAGATCCATTTTTGGTCGCCGATCGCAATTTCGCAGCCATTGGGCAGCCAAAAAGGCTCGTTAGCAGCCAGCCTCTGCCCACCCACAAAAGTGCCGTTGGAACTGCCGCTATCGACAAGCTGATACCGCTGTTTGCCAAGTTCGTCAGTGGCCCGGCGGATTTGAGCGTGGTAGCGCGAACTTTGCGGATCTTGTAATACTAAAGTGTTGGTTGGTTCGCGTCCAATTGTAAAGGGATTGGCTGTTAGGGCGATCGCTTCTCCAGAAAGTTTGTAGATTAAATATGCGGTTGTTTTGCGATCGCTGCTTGCGAGTACCGTTGGTGCAAGTTGGGGAGGATTTCTCCCAGGAGGGAGACTGTTTTGAGCAAGTTGTTCTGTCAGTTGTTGTAAATCGCGATCGAACGCTGCTGCTGTGTCAGAAGCTGGAAGACTCGCAGGAGAATTACCTGAAATTAAGTTTAACTGCTGTACGGGAGATTGAGGAACAATCGGACGGCCTGCTTCGGCAATTCTCATTTGCAGGGCGGCCGCATTTTCTGCTTCCTGTCGGGCACTCATTCCCTCAACTTGGCGAATAACTCCGTTGGTTTCGGGAAAGCTGACATCGCCAATTCGCACGTCTTCTAAGTTAAAGCCTAGAGTATAAAAATCTTGGACGCGATCGAGCAAATTTTGGCGCAGCAACAGCCGTCCTTGACTGATAAGCTGTTGTAGGGGTATTTGCCCGATCGCTAATCCCATACAATCCTTAACTGCACTTGCTAAAACAGCTAGAGGATCGGACAATTCCAAAGCTACTCGTTTCGGATCTATAACTTGATAAATAACAGTCAGAGTAGCATCAATTAAAAACCGATCCTTAGACAAAAAATCTCCGTGCGACTGTACATCCAAATTGCGGAGTTTGGTGTCTACGAGGACAATTTGAGACTGTTCCAGCAGGGGAAGGGCAAAGCTGAAATGCCGGCCGGATTTTAGGGTACGCACGACGCGGCCGTTTTTGACCAACAGACCCGTGTAACCCGCCCCTATAAAGTCCATGCTAAAGCCTGCCCAGCGTTCGGGTGTGACGGTTTGAATCAGGGGAGAAGCGTTGTTCATGGGAGGGAGTTGAGGGAGGGGAGATTCTATTTTTAGGGTAACAAATTGCTGGGGGCGAGCGATCGGGCGGTGTGCCGGTTTCGCAACCTCTATTCTATACTTCTAGATACCCCGCGATTCAGCGCGGACTGGATCGAGTTTGCACCCCAGCAATCCACCTTCTGTTTGTACTGCATTCCCACTTTTGCCATCACCCGTGGGGAAGCAATATTTTCCTATTTAGAAAGCGCTACCATGCGATCGAGTCCGAGATTTTGAAACCCGTATTCTAAGATAGCAAACGCTGCTTCACTTGCTCAACCCACGCCCCCAGTTTATATCTATTTGTACTCACTTACTCACTAGGCTTAAAGTGCATACATTCGCCAACAATCTTTAAATTATCGGCGTTGCATCTGCGGTTTTCCTATCACTCCAAGATTTATGCAATAAGTTTAGTGGGTCGATCGCCCTTTCATTCACCTGACCAAAAAAGCCGCACACTCAACATGAGAAGTCTGAGGAAAGAAATCCGCCGGCTGCACTCGCGCTAACTTATAATCCCCATTTTCGCACAAAATCTTGAGGTCGCGAGCCAAAGTAGCAGGCTTGCAGCTAACATAAACAATGCGATTTGGTTTGATTTCCTTGATAGCTTCCAAAACCGCGCGATCGCACCCTTTCCTCGGCGGATCTAGCAGCACAATATCCGGTGTCAATCCCAAGGAAGGCAGCAAACTCTCTACAGTTCCGGCCTGAAACTCGACATTTCTCACGTCATTTAACTCAGCATTTAATTGGGCTTGTTCGATCGCCGCAGGTTGCACTTCTAAACCTATGGCTATTTTTACTTGTTTTGCCAGGGGTAAAGTAAAAGTACCAATTCCGCAGAAAGCGTCAA
This sequence comes from Microcoleus sp. LAD1_D3, assembly GCF_036702135.1. Taxonomy (NCBI): domain Bacteria; kingdom Bacillati; phylum Cyanobacteriota; class Cyanophyceae; order Oscillatoriales; family Microcoleaceae; genus Microcoleus; species Microcoleus sp. LAD1_D3. The sequence goes on from NZ_JAUBSB010000031.1 coordinate 56,925, forward strand.
CCAAAACCTCATTTCCCTGCAAATTCAATTCCCCTACCATCACCTCTAACAACGCTTCAGCCGCCTCTGTATTTACCTGAAAAAAAGTATCTGCTCTTAGCTGAAATTTCAAACCAGCAAAGCTTTCTCGCAGATAAGAACGACCCGCTATGCAGCGAGTTTCGGTACCAAAAATCACATTAGTTTGAGCGGGATTTATATTCAAACAAACCCCTGCCAGTTGAGGATATTGTTTCAGCCACTCTGATGCTTGCTCTTCTAGTCCCGGCAAGTCTCCAGTGCGAACTATTAAAGTTAGCAGCATCTCGCCAGTGCGCCGTCCGATTCGCAAGGACAAGTGACGCAATTCTCCTGTATGTTTCTTTTCGTCGTAGACTTGCCAATCCCGCCAGTGGATGTCTTCTTTGACTTCTTTTAACAAAGGATTGAGGCGCGGATCTTGCACCGGACACTGATTGAGATTGACTAATTTGTGGGTGCTTTTTTGATAGTAACCTGCTTGGACTTGACCTGTTGCAGATATTGCCACGGGATAAGTCGCTTTGTTGCGGTATCCCAAAAATTGGGGAAATCCCTCAATTTTTCCCGTTAAAATTTCATCGACTTGGGGATTGCTAAATCCGCCAATCCGTTCTAAGGCTTGAATGATTTGATTTTGCTTGGCTGCAAGCTGATATTGATAATCTACGTGCTGCCACTGACAACCGCCGCACTTGTCGGCGACAATGCAGTTAGCTCGAATGCGGTGTTCGGAGGTTTCGAGAAGTGTGTCCAGCTTGCCTGTAGCATAGGTGGATTTGACTTGCACGAGGCGGACAAGGACTCGATCGCCCGTCACGGTATCGGGCACAAACACCACTAACTCACCAAAACGACCAACTCCGTCGCCGGTGTCTGTCAAGTCAGTAATCTCTATCTCAATCAGTTGACCTTGCTGGCAAGGGCTTGCCAATTTCGTCGAGTTTGGGGTGGGGAATTTAGATTTGGTCACAAGTAGTCATGGTAGGATTTAATATGGTAATGCAATATCGCTCTCTCTTTCCTGAGATAAGTCGTAGCGAAGCGGGGCTCCATCCATCGCACTCAAGCTCAATAGCAGGCTGTATTCCTGCTGCTGAACGTCTTGCTGCTAAAGCCAAGCTTCAACCTGCAAGTCAAGCCTGCCGTGAGTTGCCCCTACCCGTGCCTGTGCGATATGCTGTTGGGGCGACGTAGCAAAAACTCGTTAAACAGTCAAAGTGTCTGCCGACATCAAAACTCTCACTCGCAGTTTTTGAGTTTTTCCCGCAGTACCCTGGAACACAGGGAAACTGGCTTGAACATCAAGCATAACGTTTGGGGAGATTTACCCGCTACTTCTAATGTTGATAAATGTTAGAAGCAAAGTAAATCGCCCAACCAAGAATCTCATCTTTAAGGGATGAGAATGCCAATTAATCTTACTCTCAAATATCCTCAATTTTTTTGAATAACAATGAGCGTAGTTAGCCAACTAATTCTCCAAGCCGACGACGAACTTCGCTATCCCAGTACCGGCGAACTTCAAAGCATCAAAGATTTTTTTAAAACCGGGGAACAGCGGGTGCGTATTGCTACTGCGCTGTCTGACAGTGAGAAAAAAATTGTTGAAGAAGCTAGCAAAAAACTCTGGAAAAAACGCCCTGACTTTATCTCCCCCGGAGGTAATGCTTACGGCCAACGCGAACGGGCTTTGTGTCTGCGCGACTACGGCTGGTACTTGCGCCTGATTACCTACGGTATCTTGGCGGGTGACAAGGAGCCGATCGAAAGCATCGGTTTGATTGGCGTTCGGGAAATGTATAATTCTCTCGGCGTTCCTGTTCCTGGCATGGTCGAAGCTATCCGCTGTTTGAAGGAAGCTTCTTTGGCTTTGCTCAATCAGGATGATGCTAAGGAAGCAGCTCCTTATTTTGATTATATCGCTCAGGCAATGTCTTAATTGCTTTGGTGATTGCTTTCATCAATGTGGCGGAGCATTCGCGGGTGATTTTTGGGGTGATTTTATCTCGCAATTGCTCGCAAATGTTTCGCTTCTGTTTTTTGGCAAGGAAATCTGCCTCATTTCTGCTAGGAAGCAATGCAGTTTAAGCTTTCCCAGATGTTGAGTTCGTCTTGTCTTTCAATGCACATTTGGTTTAAAAAGTCAAGTATTTTTGGGAGAAATTGTTTTTTGAATTTCCGGCTGTCGTACTGAATGGATGTTTTGAGCTGCGAGAGTTCTCCAAGGGTGGGGCAGGTTTGGATATGATGGGCGATCGCATTTTGCCATTCTTCCAGCCTGCGGTACGAGATAAATTGTCCGCCTCTGTCCCGCCGATGCACGAAAACCACGAAAGCCCAGGATTCGACTCGCTTAATCAGGTTTTGGCTGATTTTGAGGAGTTGGGCGATCGACCTGACGGTGATGCGGAGCTTTTTCGAGGGTTGGATGCGGCGAAATAGTGCTGTCATGGCTGTATACTCAGGGCTTGAGAGGCAAGTTCTGTTTAGAGTCAATTACATATTACTATATCAGACTCTTATTGCACAAGTGCAAGAAAATTTAATTTAAACTTCTTAAGCTCAGATGTTGCTCGTGCAACCCTCAATCATTGATGCTGTGCTAGTTTGAGAGTTAACGTAGGTGGGAAAAATGTCAGGACTCTCTAACAAGGCTGTGGTAGACAAAGAGCAGGAATTGCGTCCCGTTCGCTTCACGGAAACGGGGCGGATGCGTTTGGGGAAGATTTTAAAAGCAGCAAGACAGACAACAGGTTGGTCTGTCAGCGAAACAGAGTTCAAAACAAAGGGATATGAAGAGGCGCTGTTTACAGCTACAAATCAACCCGTACCCAAAGATGTGGGTATCAGTGCCGCAACAGTCAACCGTTACGAACGCGGGAAGCTGGATAATTTGGATTGGCGATCGCTCTCTCTGTTATGCTTTGTGCTCAAGCCGATCGACCCGGTGACAGGGGAAGCCCTGGAACCGACAAATGCGCTTTATATCGCCTGCGAACATCCGCCGTACAACGATGCGAAGCTTTACGAGTAGATTACCGATCGCCCTTTTGTTTAGCAATTAAAGCTTTAGCTTGCTGCCACAGAGATTCTAACTCTTCAGGGGCATAATCCGACAAAGGTCGATCGCACGCAGCCTCCACCCTCGCAAACCGCTGCACAAAGCGATCGTTCGTTCCTTGCAAAGCAGCCGACGGATCTAAATCGTACCAGCGAGCTAATTGAATCAACACAAACATAATATCTCCCAATTCTGACTGCTGCGCTGCCTTATCCTCGTGTTTGAGAGCGTGTTCAAATTCTGCCATTTCTTCGTGAAATTTATCCCAAACGCCGTCTACACTGTCCCAATCAAAACTCACTTCCGCAGCTTTTTGAGAGATTTTCATCCCGGCGGCGATCGGCGGCAAAGTGCTGGCATAACGGCTCATTTTCGAGGCTAAAGTTGGCGGCTTTTCCGCAGTTGTGCCTTTTTCGGCTGCTTTAATTTTTTCCCAGTTTTCGTTGACTTCATCGACGCTGTTGAGTTCGACATCGCCGAAGACGTGGGGATGTCGCCGAATTAGTTTTTCTGTAATGCCCGCAGCGATTTCGGCGAAGCTGAACTGATTGGATTCGCTGGCAATTTGAGCTTGCAGAATTACCTGTAACAGTAAGTCACCCAATTCTTCGACGATCGCATCTTTATCTCCTTTGCGAATCGCGTCGGCGGTTTCATAAGCTTCTTCGATGATGTGAGGAATGAGAGTTTGGGGAGTTTGGGCTAAATCCCAGGGACATCCGCCGTTTGGCGATCGCAATTTAGCCACAACTTCTATAAGTTCTTGGAGTGCTGTGAGCGATCGACTGTGGGAATTAGACATCGGAATTTACCTTTTAGATTTGCTAGTGCGGCGGGTAGGTTGGCGTTTGCGCCTCTTAATTGTGCCAGGAGGCCGCAACCCGCTCAATCCTTTTTTTTTGAATTTTTTGTAAGCAGAGCCGCCCCAATCGCTCAGATAGTGGCTCATAGCACCCAATTCTAGACCGATGTAAACGGCTAAAATTTCGATGTGGTGTTCCCAGATCGATCGCCCGTAACTCAAAACCACATCCTGCCAATTCCCGCCTAAGTTCCCGACTTTTTCGGCAATTGCCAATCCCAACACTCCGAAAACCGCGATCCAGATAGCGAGGTACAAGATTCGCAAAGCAGTGCCGATTAGAGGGCCGTGGGACAAAAAAGAGCGGTGGCGCAGGCTTTTTTGGTATGGGAGCCAAATCGGTTTGAACCATCCCCAGCGCTGATACTGGCAAGAGTAGATATCCAAGTCGGGGCCAAACATCAGCCCGCCGAATAAGAAGCTGCCGGAAACGAGCAAAGTCAGGTTGCTGCTCTGAGTCTGGCCAAAGGTGAGGGCTGCCACCAAGGGCAAACTCCACATGGTTATTTGATCGTGGGTGCGGCCAGAGGGCATTTAAAGTTTAGGATTTTTTTTACTTGATCTTTCTGAGTTACTGTGATATGATAAATCCCGGTGAGTGCAATTGGGTGATTAGCTCAGTGGTAGAGCGCCTGCTTTACACGCAGGATGCCGTAGGTTCAAATCCTACATTACCCATCCGATAACTCAATATCAACAGTTTCAGCCGTTTTTAGCCGTCAAGCCAAGAACGGCTTTAACTATTGCTGTTGACGGTTGACTTTTGAATTGGGTGACGACTAAATTTAACATTCTGTGGCGAAGGTCTCAAAAGTTGGCACCCAATGCTAGAAAATTAATTTATTGATTTTCTTTTTTAGAACCGTGTATATGAAGCCTAAAATAACCAGCCCGATCGCGTGGCAGCAAGCTGAACTGCTAATGCAGCCAGCGATGATCCGAGTGATCGACAACATTCGCAAACAATTAGAGGAGTCAGTTTGGACGGGTACTTATCAAGAAGTGCAGATTCCGATTCCCGGCTATCAACTAATTTTAGAGCTTCAAGGCGAGCAAAGATGCGTCGATATTTGGGAACTTTGCTATCGAGTCTGCTTTGTCAACTACCAGCCCGCCCACACTCAACTGCAAAGCCAGGAAGTCGTAATTGATACTAGCTTGATTGAGGAGGACACTGGCGATGTAGATTGGAATCGTCTTGATGCCAAAGCCAGTCAATTAATACAAGAAATATTCGCCAATTTGGGCAAATAGTCAGTTGTCAGTTGTCAGGAAAGCAGTAGTTAACAGTCATCAGTCATCAGTCAACAGTCAACAAAATTTTATGCTGATTCAGGAATTGCACGACATTCAAGCAGCGGCCGGTGCTACTTTTGCAGAGTTAACAACCAAAGAAATTGTGCCAGTCAGTTTTGGTAACGACGCACAAGCGATCGCAGCAACGAAACAAGGTGCGGCTTTGTACGATCGCACTCACTGGGGACGCATTCAAATCTCAGACAGCGATCGACTGAGGTTCTTGCACAATCAAAGTACCAATAACTTTAACATACTCAAACCCGGTCAAGGTTGCGATACCGTTTTCGTCACATCCACCGCCCGGACGATCGACCTCGCCACCGCTTACGCTACAGAAGATGCCGTACTGCTGTTAGTTTCGCCCAACCGCCGCCGCCAACTACTGGAATTGCTCGATCGCTATATTTTCCCAATGGATCGCGTCGAGTTAACAGATTTAACCGATACAACTGTTGCTTTCAGTTTCCTCGGCCCGGAAAGCACTCAACTATTAGAAAAAATCGGAGTTACCGAACTAGAAAATCAACCTTACGCTACTCACAAATTGATAAATTTTGCAGGTATGGAAGTCCGAGTTGCGGTTGGTAGCGGTTTAGCAACTCCCGGATACACGTTAATTGCGCCAGCCAGCGATGCAGCCAAGTTGTGGCATGAATTAGTCAAAGCTGGGGCCGTACCGATGGGCGATCGAGTTTGGGAACAACTGCGAATCACACAAGGACGCCCCGCCCCCGATTTTGAACTCACAGATGATTACAATCCCTTAGAAGCCCGTCTTTTACACACGATTACCTATGACAAAGGCTGCTACATCGGTCAAGAAACAATTGCCCGGTTGAACACCTACAAAGGAGTCAAACAGCAACTTTGGGGCGTGCAGTTGAGCGGTGCGGTGGAACCCGGAACAGCAGTCACAATCGGAGAGGAAAAAGTCGGCAAACTCACCAGTTTTACGGAAACTGAATCCGGCTTTTTTGGTCTTGCTTACATCCGCACAAAAGCGGGGGGCGAAGGACTGAAAGTGCAAGTCGGATCGGTGTCAGGGGAAGTAGTAAATGTACCTTTCTTGAGTTCGTAGTTGCGCTCGGTCGCCTGTTGACGCCGCAACGCCAAAAACTTTTTTGTTGAGGTTGATTTGGGAAGGGTGCTAACACCATAAATTAACACCAAGTCCTATCTTTAGATAGATTTGCAAACCAACAACAGCAATTACTGTTTATAACAGTCGTCACAGAAAAAACAGAGTTTTTCAATGAAAAAGTTTACATCGCGCTTAGTTACAACTTGCCTGCGAGTAGGAATAATCTTTGCTGTAGGAATAGCGCTAATTTTTAGCTCCGAATTGGAATTATCGGGCAACAAAATGCAAGCGATCGCTACACCTTTAACTGCTGAAGCTAAGTCTTACGAAGTTGCCCGTCCCGATCGGCAGCCAACAAGCGATACAGAGAAGGATGCAAGTGGTGTACTTGACAATATCCGAGAAAAGCTGAATCTCGACCAACCCATTGCCCCCAGTACCAAAAGATTTATAGAATCGGTAAAAGATAACGTGGGCGAAGCAGTTACGCCGGCACAAGAAGCAGTAGAAAAAGCTACAGAGGGAGGTAGCAGCGATCGAGCCAACTAATTCAATCGCATCCAGTTTTCAAATATCATATTCTTAGTCCCTCTCTGCTGGGACGAAAGTTTGTTTAGTAGCGATTTCCAGCTCCGAATCATGGAAGGGATAACGAACCCGGATTTGATTGTTCACATCGGCACTTCAGGTTGGAGTTACGACCATTGGGAAGGTGTGCTTTATCCCCACCAGCTACCGCCTCGCTCTAGGCTCGATTGCTATATCCAGCACTATCAAACCGTCGAAGTTAATAGCACCTACTACCGCTGGCCACCAAACACTACCTTCGCTAACTGGCGAGAGCGTCTCCCCCAAGGATTTCTGATGACCGTAAAAGCGCCCCGTGGTCTAACCCACTCCAAGCGTCTTTACTCCCCAGAAAAGTGGTTGGAACGGATGAGTGAGGGACTTCAATGCTTGGGCGATCGATTGGGTATTCTGCTCGTCCAGCTCCCTCCCCAGTTCGGCTGCGATTTGCCTCGCCTAGCCTACTTTCTAGAACAGGTGCCCCCCTGGATCAAAGTAGCTGTCGAATTCCGACATCCAAGCTGGCACACAGAAGAGGTATTTTCGCTGCTGGAACGCTCTGGAGCGGCTTACTGCGTGATGAGCGGCGCCCACCTTCCGTGTATCCTGCGTGTAACGGGTTCATTCGTCTATGTGCGTCTCCACGGCCCCGACGCCAACAATCTCTACGGCGGCTCCTACTCGGATGATGATTTGCATTGGTGGGCCGATCGCATCCACGAGTGGGAAAGTCAGGGGCGGAGCGTGTTCGTTTACTTCAACAATGACGGAGAGGGAAATGCAGTTCGCAACGCTTCAAAGCTAAAAACTTTTGTGGAGAACGGTACTTCCTGACAAGCGAAGATTGAGACCGTTCGCATTCTTTTGGGCGCATTCAAAAACGTTCCGCAGTCGGATTTAATCGCACCTTTGGCATTTCCAGAGTGTCAGGTGTCTGTGGAGGATTTGCTCAGGAGGAGTGCACAGCCCAGTTGTGAGTGAGGAAATTTTAAAAATTTATTGACAGACTGAAACAAACTTGCAATGCTGTATCAGCCATCCGCTACAGACAGGACTTTTCAAGGCAAGCGTTGTTTTTTGGACGCTTGCTACACAAACGCCCAACTCTAACTTAACTGCTTGTAGCCAAGTATACGCTTGATTGTGGTTATAAGTCCCTCTAAAGAATTATGTGTAGATTCTCCTGAAGACAGATGATAGCAGCGACCAAGATAAATAATATACAAAGTGTACAGAGCTATTAGGTAATCTAAGGGCATAATTTAAAAGCAGTCTAGCGCCTTATAGGAAAGACATTCGACTTACGCACTTGCCCAAGCTAAACAAAGTGGCAGTATGTGGCGTATTCTTGTGCCTTACTTCAGGTTAATGACTACTTGATATTTGATACTTAATTAATTAAGTTTACCTGATTTCTTCTTTCTCTGTTCTACCTGTCAGACCCTAATTACCCTGTGGCTAAACGTTTCCTTGTAGATGCCACAGAGTATGCCTAAGATTTTCGCACTTTAAGATATTTGTTCTGCAGGTAGGTCATGGGCTATACCCAGACAGACCTATTCTTTTTTACCTGATTATCCACTTATCTAAGAACTATCATGGTTAACTTACTCAGACCGCCCAGTGTTTCTTCAAGTTCTCGCTTCGGTACTGTAACTGGTTTGTGGAGAGAACAGTCTCTTTACGACAGGAGGGCGCTTAAGACTGGTATCGTCCATTTCGGGCCTGGTCGTTTTTTTAGGGGCCACCTCGCCTACATAATACATAACTATCTGGCACAGAAAAATTCCCAAGAGCAGAGATGGGGGATTTGTGGGGTTAGCCTCAAGAGTCAACAGACCATTACTAGGTTGAAACCCCAGAGATTCCTTTACACTTTGACCAAACACTCTAGTTGCGCTCAAAAGCGTGAGGAAGCGGAAGTTATCGGTTCTGTCAGGGAAATTGTCGATGGTAGAGAGAAGTGCTACTATGTGCTCGAAAAGATGGCGTCTTCTTCTGTGCATCTTGTGACTCTGACAATTACTCAAGGAGGCTACCATCTAGACAAGAATTTTAATCTCGACACAGCGAATGAAGACATCGCGCACGATTTGCAAAATCCTTCCACTCCAACAACTGCAATTGGCTTTATAGTAGAGGCGCTACGCCGACGACGCGATCGCAACATGACCCCCTTCACCACCCTTTCTTGCGACAACCTGCCAAGAAACGGGGAGATCCTGCGAAAAGCAGTGCTAGCTTACGCTGACTCGATCGATCCTCAACTTGCAGAATACATCAGGGATAACGCCACATTTCCTAATACGGTTGTAGACAGGATTGTGCCTCAAGAGCAAGAATCCGACTATAACTACCCCAACCGACTGTTGCAAGTTCGAGATCGCGCACCCATTGTAACCGAACCATTTTGGCAGTTTGTCGTGGAAGACAAATTCACAGGCGATCGACCCAAGTGGGAAGATACGGGGGTGATTATGACTAGCGACATCACTCCCTTCCTGTATATGAAGTCCAGATTCTTGAATGCAGTACACTCCTTCATAGCCTGTTTAGCTGTAAGAGCAGGTATAGAGTATATGCACGAGGCGATAACGCTACCGGAATTCAACTTGTTTACTCGGCTTCTCATGGACGATATAGCGGCAGCAACACCAGTGCCTCGCGAGATGTGTGAACAATATATGGAGCAGGTGTTACTAAGGCTCAGTAACGAAGATCTTCCCGATACTACTGAGAGAATCTCTTCAGAAACAGCAAGGAAAGTAGGCAAGTATATATTTCCCATACTTCAGGATGCTTATAGCCGAAAAGTCAGCATGAAGCGGATTATACTTCCTGTTGCGGCGTGGCTTCTGGCAGTCAGAGAGGAGGCGAGCGAGTCTGGTCAACCCTATCATGCCAAGGATACCCAAAGCGCAATTACAGCCATTCAAGAAGGCGCGGTAATTAGTGGGATTCTGGGATTGGAGAATTGCGAACACACAGAGGCCGTAGATAATGAATGCCAACAAGCTTTGCGAGATATCCAGACCCAAGGACTATTGACTACGCTTAAAAATTACAGTGAGGGAGGTCTGTTGAATGAAACCGTTTCAGCATGATTTGGTGGTGCTTTTCGATCATGACGGAACTGTTGTTGACAGTGAAACCATAGCACTTAAGAGCGCATGGAGGCTGACAAATGAAGTGGCTCGTGAGTTCCCTGGCGCTCAACACTATGAGCTTGAGGACTTTGTTAAAAGCTTCGCCGGGAAACCCTACAGGGAAATACTCAAAAAGCTTTACCCAGACTCATTAACCAGTCTTAATGAGCACGATATTGACAGGCTAGTGGCTGAAGAAGAAAAGAGAGCGATTGAACGGCTTACTGTACAGGCAAAAGCAACTTCAGGAACGCCCCAAGTGCTGTCTTACCTGCGCGACGACGGATTTGAATATGCACTTGTAAGTAACAGCAGCTTACAGCGGCTGAGTGCTTGCCTTACTTCTGCTGCCCTGACCGACTATTTCCCCAGCAAGCAGGTATTTAGCGCTCACGACTCTCTCCCCGTTCCGCGTCCCAAGCCACTTCCTGACATCTACCTACATGCAGTCAAGTGTCTGGACGCAGAAGTTTCCGATTGCGTGGCAATTGAAGATTCTATAAGTGGTGTAAGGTCTGCCGTTGCCGCTGGAATTGGGCAGATTATCGGTTATGTAGGGGGGACTCATATAAGCGAGGATGAACGAAAAAGCCGTGCAGATGCTCTTGAGTCGGCTGGTGCCCACCAAGTTATCGAGCGGATGCACGATCTTATCGGTCTGTTATCAACAACCCCAGTGTAAGGACACGGGGCATCACGCGAGCGCTTGATGCCCTTAGTTAGGATGGTGAAAGATGGCGTTGCTGAATATCAAGAATTCTGGGCCATGGAACGCTTCACCTTATAAATCCACCCTTGACTCAGACTCAACACCTGCGAATAAGACAAGTCCGTATCTAACACCAAATCAAACACAAACGGCTTAACTAAACGGGGAAACCATCGATGAAATAGCCTTCCTATCGTCAACCGCAAGAAAAACTCAACCACCAACAACTTCGTGCGAGGAAACGAATAATTTGATAACTCTTGCAAGGCATGGGCATCCGGGACTCGCTGCTCTGAAAATAAAGGCAAAACCTTCCCCCAATCATCCGCATACTGCTCTAACAATTGTCCCAAAATCAGCACATCCTCTAACGAAGAATTACACCCCTGGCCAATCGAGGGAGACACCGCATGAGCAGCATCGCCAATCAGCAACACACTATCGCCCTCATGAAAGCGATCGCAACGTACCGTTAACACCCTCGCCACCGGACGCTTCAGCAACGCCTCCGCTTCTTCCCACGACATCAACTGACCAAACAGCGGGAAATTTTCCTCAAAAAATGCCTTGACTTCTTCTTTCGTGGATAATCCTTCTAGGGGATTAGTCTGTGCCTCAAAAATAATCACGCCATTCAACTGGTCTCCTGGCTGGGGTACCATTAACATCCGGGTTTTATTATTCAAATTCCAGGCATGGACTTTATTCGGTTCTAACTCCACTCCTGCAGTCGGATTGAGCCGACTTAAAAACACAGATTTATAGGCATCCGGAATATAGTTTTGGGAACACGGCAAGCCTGCATTCTCGACTAAATAGTCTCGAATTTGCGATCGCGCCCCATCGGCACCCACCAGTAGATCGTAGTGAACGGTAAAGCTATCTCCTTCTGAAGGTTTCAACATCACGGTTTTAGCCGTTGCATCCACAGCCGTACATTCACAGTTGAAATGTACTTTAACCTGATTCGGACTAGAGGTTTCGGTTAATTGCTTCAACAGAATCGTCACGAGGCAATTGCGATCGATTGTGAGCACCGGATTTTCGCGAGGAACCGGCCGGGATTTGCCCTTTTTCCGATAAATAATCGTCCCGTGACAGAACACACTTTGAGCGGCGATCGCCTCCTCTAACCCAACAATGGCTCGAATGGCTTTTCTGCCCCGTTCCTGAAGCGAGAGCGGAAATGTGCGGTTTCCAGAAACATCAGTCAACCGAGGATCGGGACGACGTTCATAGATATGAATATGGTAGTTGCCCCGACGCAATAAATAATGTGCCAGTAGCAGTCCAGCCGGGCCCGCTCCAATAATCACAACGTTTTGAACCATAGGGGTTTACCGAATACTATGAGTTGATGTACCGAACTTTATTATGCTTGCCGGCAGAGCCGCGACTTCTGAATAAAATTGATTCAGGGCAATCAGGGTTTCAACAAAGAAGTGGGGGATCTGGGTTGTCTTTTCATGTCCCATCGGCAACCTCTGAAAAGTTAGACATTCTCAAGAATAGCTTGGGCGACAGCTTCATCGGCGATCAGTCTTGCGATCGACTTCCCATGCAGAGCCGCCAAAATTGACTCCACCTTTTTCACGCATCCTGCAATACTGATAATAAGCCGTCCTCACAAGGCCATAAATTAAGATGAACAGCAATACCACCACAGGCTCAACAATCAAGCTGAATCAAGCATCCCTGTCTCGTTTACCTGGAAACGTGCGCGTACCCAATTACGATCGCCATCAAGTTACTAATGGAATTGTGCATATTGGGGTTGGTGGATTTCATCGATCGCACCAAGCGCTTTATCTCGATGATTATTTCCATCAGAATCCTGGTAGTGATTGGGGAATCTGTGGTGTTGGATTGCTGGACTATGACTACGACAGGCGGATGCGGGATGCGCTTCAATCCCAAGATTGTTTGTATACTTTAGTTGAGCGATCGCTAGAAGGAGATCGCGCTAGAGTCATCGGTTCAATCACTCAATACCTTTTTGCACCAGACAATCGTCAAGCAGTTATTGAAGCATTAGCAGCCCCCGAATGCCGAATCGTTACTCTAACGATCACTGAAAGCGGCTACTACTACATTGAAGGAAGTGGCAATTTCGATGTAAACCACCCGACGATGCAGCACGATTTGCAACATCCTGACAAACCACTTGGGACATACGGTTTTTTGACAGCCGCGCTCGAAAAGCGGCGTAAACAGGGGTTGGCACCCTTTACAGTCTTGTCCTGTGACAATATCCAGGGCAACGGCAACATGGTGCGGAAAATGCTAACGACATTTGCCCAAATGCGCGATCCAGACTTAGGAAGTTGGATTGCTGAACACGTTGCGTTTCCCAACTGCATGGTCGATCGCATTACTCCGCTGACAACCCCAGCAGATATCAAAATGGTGGCCCAACAGTTTGGTATTGATGATGCGTTTCCATGCGTCGCGGAGCCTTTCACCCAGTGGGTAATCGAAGATACCTTTTGTGCAGGCAGACCGGATTGGGAATCCCTTGGCGTACAGATGACTAAGGATGTTCATCCCTATGAAATGATGAAAATTCGGCTGCTCAACGCCAGTCATATGCTGATTGGCTATCTCGGCTCTCTGGCAGGTTATAACTACGTTTATGAAGTCATGGCTGATCCCTTGTTTCAGCAAGCAGTTGCTAACCTGATGGACGAGGTGACACCAACGCTCCAACCCGTTCCTGGGATCGATTTAGACGATTATAAAAAAACTTTAATTGAACGGTTTTCCAATCCCAAAATTCGCGATCAGCTTCCACGCCTTTGCCTGAATGGATCGGCCAAAATTCCTAAGTTTGTTTTGGGATCGATCCGCGATAAATTACAACTTGGAGGTGCGATCGATTACCTAAGTTTGACGATTGCTGCTTGGTGTCGATACATCAATAGTCATGATGAACAAGGGCAACCTATTCCCATTGATGACCCATTAGCAGACATCCTTACTCAACGCGCCAGTTTGAGTGAATTAGATCCCAGACCATTACTGGGCCTATCTGAAATTTTTGGAGATTTAGTACAGTCACCACGTTTCGTCGAGACTGTTGCTGACCAGTTGCGTAGTTTGCATGAGTTCGGTGCTAAAGGAACGCTAGCCCGATTGTCGTAGGCACCCTCCGCATCCGTGAGGAAACCTATTTGACACTGCCACGGCTGCACTACGTTAAAGCCGTGGGGTTCTCCCGTCTAGCCCAGCTCTATGTCTACGAGTGCAAAGGGAAATTCAGCAGCCAGTACAGCGCAGTATTTATTGAGGTCATACTTTCGTATCTTCCCTCTGGCAAAAGCATCTATCTTAAGGCGGATTCTCCTCAGTGAGTAACTCAGGTTCAATGGAGAAGACCGTGTATGCCTACGGATGAATCTTCATGAAGCGCGACGCCAGAGGCAAGTTTGTTAGCAATTGGAACTTGGAGACGAAACAACGAGTGAGCGTATCTCTGACTAATACAGCATGGCGATCACTCGATAAAGAGGCTCACAGGCGAGGAATTTCTCGCTCTGAACTCATTGAACGCTTTGCCCGCACTCTTGAAGGCGAACCGTTGTTCTCTGCCCAAGAAACTGAGAGCAAGGTAGCAACGATTCTTGAAAGCATTACGGATGCTTTTGTCGCCTTTGATCGCGACTGGCGCTACACCTACGTGAATCGGGCGGCGGCTAAAATCCTGCATAAAACGCCAGAACAGCTACTAGGAAAACACGTTTGGAATGAGGTTTTTCCTGAGCTGGTCGGTGCAATTCCCTATCAAGCACTCCATCGGGCAGTGACGGAACAAGTTCCTGTTTCCTGGGAAGAATTTGGGGAATCAGTTCAGCGTTGGATAGAGGCCAATGCTTATCCCTCGACGGCAGGGGTAGCGGTCTATTTTCGGGATGTAAGCGATCGCAAGCAAGCGGAAGCAGAACGAGAACGGTTGTTGCACGAGCTGGAAATTGAACGCACCCGATTTGAAGCCGTTTTACAACAAATGCCTGCTGGAGTAATGATTGCCGATGCGGCATCCGGTAAGTTAGTTCTGGCGAACGAACAAACCAAGCAAATTGTTGGGTATCGGTATGAACAATTGCTTGAGCTTGAGGAATATGTACCCATTGCTCGCTTTGAATGCTTTCGCTCAGATGGTCAGATATATGCGCCTAATGAGTATCCACTGGCGCGATCGCTAAAAACAGGAGAGGTTGTTACCAACGAAGAGATGGAAGTTCATCGAGATGATGGTAAGCGCATTTTCATTAACATCAACTCAGCACCAATTTTAGATAACCAGGGGCAGATTGTTGCAGCCGTTGTTGTCTTCCAAGACGTGACGGATTACAAACAGGTTGAACAGGCATTACGAGAGAGCGAAGAACGCCTGCGATTGGCATTGACGGCGGCTCAGATGGTTGTCTGGGATATGGATTTGCAGAGCAATCAGGTGGTGTGTTCTGCCAAGGCTCTAGATGTTTGGGGTCTTCACGAAGGTACGGGAGAAGACTTTTTTGCACTCATTCATCCAGACGATCAACAACGGGTGATTCAAGCGACGGCAGGGGCAATGGCTGGAGAACAGCCCTACGCACCGGAGTATCGGGTAATTTGTCCAGACGGCGTTGTGCGCTGGCTCAACAGTCAGGGGCAAGTCTATCGGGATGAGACGGGGCAAGGAGTTCGCATGATTGGCGTTTCGGTTGATATTACAGAACGCAAACAGATCGAAGCAGAACGCGATCGCCTTTTAAAACGAGAACAAACTGCCCGACTCGAAGCAGAAAGCGAACGCAAGCGGTTGCATGACATCCTGATCCAATTGCCTGCCATGATTGCCATTGTTAAAGGTGCCGATCTTGTGTATCAATACTCCGGACAGTTTTTAAAGAGGGATGCGACGCCTACGGCAAGCAACGCTTACGCAATAAATCACAGAAGCGAAAAAAGTGAGTGCAATCTGAACCCAAAATGAACAGAAAAAAAGGCGCTCTTTTAGGTTAAGCTATAAAAACACACAAGCTCTTCAGATTGCCTTAGGAAGATTATTGAATCCATCTTACAACAAATGCCAGGGATTAGTCAACCCCAAAAGAAGTTTTTAATCACTTTATTCTCAACTATTTTGCTTGTTTATGGCAAGGTCAACTTCACCAATCTCAGTCGTTATAGTTGTTTGAGCGAAAAAACCTACCGTCGTCACTTTCTCAAAAGCTTTAACTTTCCACAATTCAATCAATATTTTCTCGAAAAAACCTTAAATCCTGAACACACCGTCATTGCTGTTATTGATTGTTCTTTCTTAAGAAAAAGTGGCAAAAAAACAGACGGTAAAGCTTATTTTTATAATGGTGTAGCGGGAAAATCGGAAGAGGGATTGGAAATTTCTGTGATTTCTAGTGTCGAAATTGAGACTCGTTTATCTTATAGTTTAAGTGTACAACAAACTCCATCACGCCCTCAAATAAAGCCTGCGAAAAAGCTGGCCCAAAAACCGAAGAATTCCTGGTCAAAAAAAACTCGCAAAAAACCTGACTCTCAAAGTTCAAAGCCTGACATCACAAGAGTTGATGACTATGCACAACATCTAA